>CAKZLL010000001.1 GCA_937125475.1 uncultured Saprospiraceae bacterium
CAAGACCTATGAGGTTTATATTTTAGTTTATAATCAATGATTTATGATTGAAGGATATTGGTTAAGAACTGAATTTAAACCACTTCATAAGTCAATTTACAAGCCGCACATTCCAAAACATCGTCTTTAGGTTTTAATTTAATACCTTCAAAATGTTGTGTCGCATAGGCTTGTATCCAGCCGACTTTTTCATTCAGATTATTCAAATCAATGTTTTCTTGAACAATTGCGTCCATTAATTGACCATTATATTCTTGTCTACCCCAACAGTTTGGGCAATGACCTTCTGGTGCTTCAATTTTGGTAGCATCTTTATTTCCTAAGAATTTTTTAATTGCATCTAATAATTTCATAATTTCTTAATTTTAGTTGTGATATATCTGTATAATTGGATGGATAATGGCTAGTGATTTAGTAAAACGGCAGGAAATTTTGTTTTGTACTTCGTTAAAATTTGCCCGTTGTAGCAGATTAGTAGCCACCGTAAAAGTCTATTATTTAAAATCATAAAAAACACCAATGGAATATGCAGGATTTTTAGCAATATTAAAACCTGCAATAGCATCAATTTTTCAAATAATTTCTAATACCATAGCTTGCCAAAACGCCTTCTCCTGTTGCTGCTGCAACTTGAGCAATTGCGCCTTCACGAACATCACCAGCCGCAAATATGCCTTTCTGAGAGGTTTCTGCTAAACCTGTTGTTTGAATAAAACCTCTTTGATTTAATTCAATTAACCCTTTGAAACTCTTCGTATTTGGTATTAAACCAATGAAAATAAAAGCGCCATCAGAAGTCAATACTTCCTCTTCTTTTGAGACATTATCTTGTATTTTTAAGCCTTTGAATAGGCCTTTTTCATCCGCTAGAAACTCCAAAGATGTTTTATTCATATAAGTTGAAATATTATCAATTGACGCTAATTTTTCAACGTAAGTTTCTGATGCCGTGAATTCAGATTGAATATGAACGATCTTAACACTTTTGACAAAACCAGCTAAGAAAATGCCTTCTTCTAAAGCAGAATTACCACCGCCGACTACAATAATATCGCGATCTCTATAAAAAGCACCATCACAAGTTGCGCAAAAATGAACGCCAGAACCAATCAATTCGCTTTCTCCAGGAATGCCCAATTGACGATAAGTCGATCCAGTTGATAAAACTACGGAACGCCCTAAATACTGAGCTGTTTTTGTATTGATTTTAAATAATGCATCTTCCTTTTCAATATTAACGACTTCTTCGCCTGTTTTAATTGTCGCGCCATAGACACGAGCTTGTTCTTCCATTTTATCCATTAAAACTGGACCTGAAATGGAGGTGAAACCAGGATAGTTTTCAATTTTTTCAGTTAAGAAAGCATTACCACCGATGGTTTTCTTTTCTAAAATAAGCGTACTAAATCTATCGCGTTGCGCATAAATTGAGGTCGTTAAGCCAGCAGCACCACCACCAATTATGATTGTATCAAATACTTTTTCGATTTTCTCTTCATCAATTTTAAGTGCTTTTCGCAATTCATCGTTTTCTGGTTCTACGAATATTTGATCATTAATTAAAATGGTCGGAATTTTACGTTTGCCATTGTTTATTTTAGTAATAATGGGAATTGCCCATTCATTTTCTTCGATATCAATATATTGATAATTGATTTTATTATCATTCAAATATGCTTTCGATTTTCTACAATCTGGACACCAATCCGCTCCATAAACAATCACACGAGCCACTTCATTGATCCCAAGAACAGCCGCTAATTTTGCATTATCAGGATTAGTATAGCTTTTTCCATTGATAATCAAAGTTGGAATAATACGCTTTCCGTTATTTATTTTTTCTACTTTTTTTGTTGCTTCTTCATCCAAATCCACATCAATAAAATTATACTCAATGTTGTTTTCTTTCAAAAATGATTTTGCTCTTCTACAATCTGGACACCAATCTGCTCCGTAAAGTTTAATCTCGTTCATGTCTATTATTTTGTATATGTTGAATTGATTATTTTAAATAGTTTTCTTTTCCTTTTTTTGATACTACAAAGATGCAGGCTTTTAGGTAGTGATAGTTAGGTGATATTTCCTTACTTATTGTCAATTTTTCCCTAAAATTGATATAATTTGTTTTTTCTACTTTTTAAATAGAAAAACCATCGAATAACTGAAAGTCATCTGATGGCTAAATTTAGGGGGCGCGCAAAAAAGTTAATATAAAAAGTTTCGGCTTTTTTTGCTCAGTTTGGCTTAAAATCAAAGTATCTCCTCTGAATTTTTCAATGATATACTTTGTTTCTGTTCCTATTGTTAATAGGTTCTTTTTTACTTTATAGGGGCGTTCTCCCATATATCCCATTGTAAATTCATTCGGCTTTAACTTTAATCCAGCTGCCTGGAATCAATTTACAGTTGCTTTGATTATGAATATTGCTTATAATTAAACAGTTGATGAGGATTAAAAATAGTCAAAGAGCCTTTTTTTATTTTTTGACAAATACAAAGATGTTTAACATTGAAATTTTTCCTTTCCTTTTTTTGATGATATAAATATACCGATTTTATAAAAGGTTCTTTGACAATTTCTGCCAAAATGAGTATTTTTTTAATCCAGCGGTGGCTTGCCCCGTTGTTTTTCAAGGAGTT
>CAKZLL010000002.1 GCA_937125475.1 uncultured Saprospiraceae bacterium
AATGCAAATTCTAGTTATAGATTAGTATAATATATCAAAAACAAACTAAAATAGGACAAGAAAACCATTACATTTGCAGCGCTCTAACTCGTTTGTAATTCATTGGCAAAAAAAGTACCTATGTCCTCTCTTTTAAAATATACCAAATGGCTTATTCCTTTATGTTTTCTAACGGTTTATCTCGTTTGGGGAACAACTTATATCTTTGTAGCTTATGCTGTCGAAGAAATTCCACCATTTTTATTATCTGGAATCCGTTATTTTTTAGCCTCATTGATTTTATTTGGTTTGGCATTTTCGATGAAACAGTTTGAGGGGATTACCAAAAATCAAATCAAAAATTCGCTTTTTGCGGGTATTTTATTTATTGGAATTGGAGCGAGTGGAATTGCATTAGTTTTAAAATATTTAGATACAGGGTTCACTTCGTTATTAATTGCTACACAGCCACTTGTAACAGTATTAATGATGTGGCTTTTGAATAAGGAACGCCCGACTAACCTGGCATTTTTAGGGGTGTTTTTAGGTTTGATTGGTTCTTATTTATTGGTCAGTCAACAAAACATAGTTGCAACAGCAGATCAATGGTTCGCAGTTTTGTTTATTGCTTTTTGTATTGTGATATGGGCTTACGCCACTATTTTCGTGAATAAAGGTGATTTGCCAAAATCATTTATCACTAATACAGGATTTCAATTATTATCAGGCGGATTATTTGCGCTGTTGATTAGTGTAATTATTGGCGAAGGGTCGGCAGATTGGATGAATTTGAAACCAATCACTTGGATTTCTATGTTTGTTTTAATCGTTTTGGGTGGAGCAATTGTCTTTATTGCTTTCAATTATTTATTGAAAAAAAGCACGCCCGACAAAGTTTCTACAACGACTTATGTTAATCCAATTATTGCCATTTCATTAGGCTGGTGGTTTAGAGATGAGCTAGTGACTACTCAATCTATTATTGCTGCTTGTGTGATGTTGACAGGAGTTTTGTTTATTAATTTTGATGAAGAAACACTGAAACGGGTTTTCTTATCTCCTTTTCAAAAGAAAAAAACGGAAGAAATTGAAAAGAGAAATATCTAAAATTTGTAAAAGAAGGGATGAATGATGTAGAATTGGAATATATTTCTTGATAAGTCTTCAACTTAATGTTCTTTGACAATTTTTGCCAAGCGAAATAATCGGTCAAGCCTTGTGATTTTACAGGTTCTATCACCTTGATTAGTCTTAAAATCTTAATTTTTATTCATCACAAAACTATTTTAGAATAAAGTCTAGTATTTCTAAAAAGATCTAAAATTTACTTTTGGCAAAAATTATCAAAAAACCTTGATTTTTTAAGTTAATAATTAAGAAGCGATAGGTTCTTCAATAAAGATACCTCCACCTTTTACTTTTTCTATTTGTTCTTCTGATAAGTTGGTTAATAATTGTGCTAGATTTTTAATATCTTTTTTCATGGTATTAATTTTTTAATATTTGTATTTTAGTTTCTAATTTAATAAATATAATGAAATTATTAAGAATAAACAACTCAAAATGAGAGAATTAAGGCATTTTATCAGTGAATATTATAATATCAGTCAAGGAAAAGAGATGATAAAGTGAAAAACTTTATTTCAATTTTTTAAATTATAAACAGTTGCGGAAGAAAGAGGACTCGAACCCCATTCCCTTGCGAGAACCACCAGTTTTCAAGACTGGGAACGCCACCAAAAGGCGAAATTATCTTCCAAAATAGCGGAAAGTAGAGGTATCGAACCCCATTCCCTTGCGAGAACGCATAACTTAGCAGGTTAACCCAACTCCTAGTTGGTTTACTTTCCATATGTGGTACACCTGAGTGGATTCGAACCACCAGACAACAGATTTTAAGTCTGTTAGCGTTGCCGATTAGCTTACAGATGCAGAATTTTATAACCTTGAATAAATAGAAAAACGCCTTTGCAAGTTTGAATTCTTGCAAAGGCGTTTGTTGAAAAACAATAGATCAACAGGAAACATTAGCACATACCTTCGCAGAATTCGCAACTATACGAACTCAAAGAGGATAATGATAAAATGTTGATATATTGAATATTAGCTTTCATATCATACTATACATTTAGGAAGTTAAGAAAGTTCCAAAAGAATAAATTTTTTTATTAACCCTCTAAAATAGTAGTTGTTCATTATCATTGTTTCAATGCTTTACTGATTGGCAAAAAATATTCCATTGGACTAATAATTTGTTAATGAGCCAAAGATAAAAACGAAAAAAATAGCTTTATTCCAAAATGATTTTGTAGAATCAGCTTATTGCAAAAACGGCCATTTGAGAAGGCGCACCAACCGCTTCATCTAAATCGCCAATCAATTCAATATTTACAGTATAACTATAAGTTTCACAAACCTTCATTGTCCAATCTTTGAATTCTTGTCTTGACCATTCAAAACGATGATCGATATGTCGCATTTTTCCTGCTTCCATGTCGTATTTTACATTGTATTCGCTATTGGGGGTAGTAATAACGATGGTTTTAGGGCGCGAAAAGCCGAACAATATTTTTTCAAAAGTAGCTAATCGGTCTTCGTCCAAATGCTCAATTACTTCTACAATTGCCGCAGCATCAAAACCATATAATCGCTCATCTCTATACAACAAAGAGCCATGAATTAATTCTATTCGTTGCTGTTGGGCTTCTGACATTTGATCAATTTTTAACCTCTTTTTAGCTATTAATAAACTACGATAGGAAACATCCATTCCTAAAATACGCTTGAATTGAGGATTTTGTAATAGCATTTTTAATAACTTACCTGCGCCACATCCTAAGTCCAAAACTGATTTTGCTCCTGTTTTTTGGATGCTTTCTAATGCTTTATTCAATCGTAATTGATGCAATCTTATAGCTACTTCTTTGTCCTTACTAGGTGTTTGATCTAGTTTTTCTTCTGCTTCTTTTTCGGCTGATGTCATCAATTGCTCTAAAGCCTCATGTGTCAAAGATGTTTTATTTTTTAAAAATCGACGTGTAATAAAATCTTTCATTGGATGATTCGGAAGCCAAGTATTAGCCTTAGCAATTAGTTTGTCTACATCCTTTTTTCCAACATAATAATGTTTTTCATTATCAAAAACAGGCATTAAAATATACAAATGAGTTAATAAAGTCTGAATTGTACAGTTGTTTTTTAAATTCAAAGAATAGAACGGACTCTCTC
>CAKZLL010000003.1 GCA_937125475.1 uncultured Saprospiraceae bacterium
TCAATTCGCCCTTCTTCTCTAGAAGTATCAACAATGTTTTTAATATCTCTGTAATGTTTTAAACTTTCTTCGTAAGCATCTCTTTCTTCTTTAGTAAAACTAGCTATTTCAGCCGCTTCAAATAATTGTTTAAAGACCTTTTCTTGTAATTTTTCTGGACGATTTTGTAATTCTGAAAGATGTCTAAGAATAAATAACCATTTTTCATAGTGATTTTTAAGGTCTTTTTCTTTCTTCTTGAACTTTGGTAATTCGAGATAAATTAATTTAAGTTTGTCAAAAAATACTTCATCTCTTTGATTTTTAAATTCAATGACATGATGTAAAGTGCTATCGGTTTTATGTTCATCAAATATAAAATCTAATATTCCTATGGAATAAACTGGTTCTAATTTAAAATCCCAATCTCCTTTTTTGGCTTGTTCTTGTATTGGAAAAGTGGAATAAAATACACTTCTATCTTTAAAATAGTTTTGTTTAGCTTTTTGCATCTCTACTATAAAACGCTCCCCATTTTTTCCTTTACAATATAAATCAAAAATAGCTTTTCTATCTACACCCGTTTTTCCTAATTTATCCGTAGAGGAATAGGTTAAATCGGTTACTTTTTTATCTTTTGGTAGGATTTGGTTTAAAAAATCTATTAACAGGTTTTTATTCAACTCTGTTCCAAATAGTTTTTTAAATCCAAAATCTGTTAGTGGGTTGATATATTTATTAATACTTATTTGATTGCTCATTCTTTTATCCTTAAACTGTTTCTTTAATTTTTTTGAGGAACAATGTATTATAATTCCTCTTCTTACAAATTTAAGCTTTTTTGAAGAATTTTTATCATTTCAATTTCTACGACTTTTTTGTGACATTTTTGATTTTTCCTTCTTGCTGCCAACGTCCCGCAACAACGACTGGACACAGCTTTTGCCGTGGCTGCTTTTGTTGCAGGCTGGTTTTATTTTAATTATTTTTAAATGTTACTAGATTTGTATTAAAATACCAATTAATCCATTTTTCTGGATAATGATAATATATTCCATTCTTGTTAGAATCATCATCAGCTAATTGAAATTGTTCTTGATTTATATTACCTTGATATGGTTTAGAAACTATAATACTTTCTCCTATCTTTAATCTAGTCCTTAAATCAGTTTTAGTTTTTCCTTTGTATTTTGTAAGTAGAATAACAATAAATTCTTTGGGTTTTACCTTTATGCCCCATCTTGTTCCTACACCACATAAATTTGCTTTTTTCCCTTCAATAGGTTTCCAAAAATCATATTCGCTTGTATCTTTTGCTTCTTGTATTCCATAACTTCCATTTACACAAAATAATTTCTCTTTACTTGTTGGGTTTACTACGTATATAGGAAAATGGTAATATAATTTATTTTCATTTTCATCAGCTTCTTTTGCTGATATTCCATAGAAGCTATTGAAACTACTTAATTCAGTAAAAATATCAGCTTCATAATCAACATATATTTCAAAACCATTAGCATCTAATCTAGTTGTATCTAAATAATCACTATCATAATTGTGAATGTAATCTTCTATACTTTCATTTAAAAGGTTATCAATTACTAAATTTATTTCTTCATTAAATTTAAATTTACCAACAAATTGAGGAGATGTATATTTTATGTTTGAAGCATTCAATGTAAGTTTTTCTTTTGTGCTATCTAAATCTGTTTGAATTGCTTTTGGTATGATAAACTCTTCTAATTCTTTATTCTCTTCGCCAAGTTTACATCCAATCAGAAGTATTAAAAAAAACAAAACCAAGGTTATCTTATTCATTTTTTATATCCTATTATTTTTTAGGCAATAGTTTTTATCTAAGCAAAAACTTTAGATGAAAACTTTTACATATAATTTTTATTATTTATTACTAGCATCTAACGTCCCGCAACAACGCCACTCAACACACATAATCTATTGCGTTGTTGCAGCAACAACGCAACTTTATATACAATTTCCACTGTTGTTGCACTATTTCGCAAGTGAATATAATAAGGAAGAGGCAGAACTAAAAATATTATAACATGAATTTATCATTAGATAGCTGAACCTCTAAGTAACTAATGACTTCTTCTATTTTTTCGGGTTGAACATAATGAAAATCGCCTTCTCTACGAAGCCAAGTTAACTGCCTTTTCGCATATCTTCGAGTATTTCGTTTAATCAAACGAATGGCTTCTGCTTGGTCGATTTTTCCATCAAAACAGTCAAACCACTCTTGATAACCTACGGTTTGCAAGGAATTGAGTGCTTTTTGTGAATAAAATTGTCGGGCTTCCTCTTCTAATCCTAAATCTAACATTTGGTCTACTCGCTGATTAATTCTATTATACAAAACCTCTCTATCCCAATCTAAAGCAAGCTTGATGGATTGAAACGGGCGTTCTACTTTGGTAGCTTTTCGGAAAGAAGAAAAGGTCTGCCCTGTTGTGCGATAAATTTCTAAAGCTCGAATTAATCGTTGAGGATTTTGTTGATCAACGGTTTTGAAATAAGTAGGATCGACAGCAGCTAATTCCTTTTGTAATGGCTCAATACCTTCATTTTCAAATAAAGTAATTAAATCTTGCCTAATGTAATCAGGAACAGCAGGAAAATAGTCCAAGCCTTCACAAACCGCCTTAATATACAAGCCCGAACCGCCTACCATAATGACAACATCCTTCTCTTGAAACAATTTTTCTAATACTTCAATCGCTTCACGTTCGTATTTTCCAACGCTATATTCGGTTTGAATACTCAAATTATTAATGAAATAATGAGGTGCTTCTGCCAATTCCTCCGCTGTAGGTTTAGCTGTTCCTATCGTCATTTCTTTAAAGAATTGACGACTATCGGCTGAAATAATGGAAGTGTTGAAATGTTGAGCTAGTTGAATGGCTAATGATGTTTTGCCCGAAGCCGTCGCACCGCCTACAACAATAAGAAATTTCATATTTTATGCTTTAGAATGGTAAAATTACACATAAAATAAATGAACTTGTCAATAAATAAACCAACAAAACATAAATTCTATTTTTATATTTATGGTTTATTTTTTGTGGAAACAAGAAATATGGGCTAAATGAGGTATTAGCCCAATAAAATTGATCAACTAAATTCACTACAAATACTAAAATGCAATCGTTATGAAAGGATTGTCTTTATTGTTACTATTACTCTTTTTGGTGGGAAATTATTCCTGTACCAAAAAAGAAATTATCTATGAAAATGAACACATTGAGATCGTTGTAGATGGAAATGAACCTCCGCCGTATAGCGGTATTACGACCGTTCAAATTCAAGGGTATGTTAATCGAATGTATATTGATCTGATCGGCAGAGAACCAACTGCTGCAGAACGAGAAGACGCTACTCAATACCTGAAAACGCATCAATTAAGCGATGACGCTCGCGAAGATATTCTCCATCAATTGATGATAACGAATGATTACTTTAAGCGTTTTACCACTATTTATAAAAGCGAATTGCTGGATGGTGTGACGAATTTGGATATTCAAGGGCGAGTTGCTTTATTGAATAGTCTTTATGATATAGCTGTGAATGCAGGCGATTTGACATTAGCACAATTATATCTAAGGGAATTTGATCGAATGATTACGCTTCAAAATGCATCTTCAAATTATCAAAATGGCACGATTTCTATTAACGATTTTTTTGCTGCATTGATTAATAATCCAATTTTTGATGATATTAATATGGGGAGTGAAAACTTTGTTAATGCTTGTTTCGAAGGATTGTTAAAACGCTTACCTACCGAAACAGAACTCAATGCAGCGGTTTCAATGGTTGATGGTTTTAGTGCACAATTATTATTGACTGATGGAAATGGTAAAACGGATTTTACTAATATCTTAACGACTGTTGATGAGTTTTACCAAGGTTTGACGATTGATATTTATCAATTGCTTTTGGCTCGCTTGCCTAACTCTCAAGAAATGGGAACTGGAACAATCGAACTCAAAACAACAAAGAATTACCAAATGCTTCAAAAGAAAGTAATGAAAACGGATGAATACGCAGGGTTTTAATTTTATTACTTTTTTAATTATCATTCTATGAAAAAAATAATGCTTTTTTTGTGTATTGTAGGGCTTTTTTCAGCTTGTAGAAAAAAGACAGAAGTGATAAAAACACAGGTTATTGATAATGTGATTTATGAAGTAGGTGGAACAGCAGTTTACCAAGATAATTCTGAAAAAAATAAACAAAAAACCAATACACAATTTATTTCTATCCTACACGCTAATCTTTTTCAAACTAGTATTTCTACCTCTGATTTAACGAATTTGAGCGAAGTCCGCACTGCAATTGGCGATAAACAATTGGCGGATGAATTGATTATTAATAATAATGTCCATTCGTCTAATGTTCAAATTCCAACTAATCAAGTCATGAGGGCAGATATTGATGATTTTGTAGAAGCGACTTATCTAAGGTTTTTTCTTAGAAAGCCGAATGCTTATGAAAAATATTATTTGCGACAAGCTATAGAAAACGATCCGCAACTCACCCCAGAATTGATTTATACCTCGTTTTCTATCTCAAACGAATACAAATATTATTAAGAAAAAGAAATACAAAACACCACTAATAATTATCAATTATTCATTCTCAATTTTCAATTAATTAAAATGAAGCGCCGAGAATTTATTAAAAAAATTGGATTGACTACCGCTGGTACGATCAGCGTTCCATATATTTTGCCGTCGGGTCGGTTGTTTGCACAAACGGGTAATCGCGTTGTTAATCATGTGGTTTTTGTGTTGTTTGCAGGAGGAATTCGACAACAAGAAGCGATTGATCAACAATATTTGGCTAATCAAGGTTTGGCAACGCAAGGCAATGTGATGAATAATATATTGGCTGGCGCTGCGCCAACTAGCAATTTGGTTTATTCGCCTTGGTCTCCGTTATTGACTACGCCGCTTTCGCAAAAAGGTACATTATTTAAAGAAGTGGCTTACGAGCAAGGCCCAACAGGACACTATAATGGTCATACCGTCGCGATGACGGGAAATTATACGGAAACAGGATTAAATCTCAATATCAATCCGTCGTTTCCAACGGTTTTTGAATATTACCGAAAACACACTAATCCGAATGCGAGTGCGCTCAATGCGTGGTGGTTATCTGAAGGACTTGGCCCTTATCCGTCTTTGAATTATAGCCGTCATTCGTCCTATGGTTCTGGCTATGGTGCGAATTATTTATCACCGAATACCCTTTTTTCTAATGCTGGAATTAGTCA
>CAKZLL010000004.1 GCA_937125475.1 uncultured Saprospiraceae bacterium
TCAAGAAAGTACAATGGCTGCGATTTTAGGACTTGCAGACGAAAAAGTCGAAGAAATTTGCACTAGTATTACGGATGAAGTTGTTGTTCCTGCTAATTATAATTGCCCTGGGCAATTGGTTATTTCTGGTTCAATAGCTGGAATTAATAAAGCAGTCGAATTATTTAAAGAAGCAGGCGCAAAAAGAGCGATTGTTTTAAGTGTGGGGGGGGCTTTTCATTCTCCTTTGATGGAACCTGCAAGGGCAGAATTGGCAAGAGCTATCGAAAATACGGCTTTTAATGCGCCAAACTTTCCGATTTATCAAAATGTAGATGCTAAACCTACAACCGACCCTGCAGTTATCAAAACGAACCTAATTGCACAATTGACTTCTCCTGTCAAATGGACACAAACGCTTCAAAATTTAATTAAAGATGGCGTTGATGGATTTGTAGAGGTAGGCGGAAATGGTAAAGTTTTGCGTGGAATGATTAGAAAAGTAGATAGAAAAATGCCTACGGAGGCGATTTAAAAAATAAACCGTGTCAGCTTTTCAAAACTGACACGGTTTCTATTATATTAATGATTGCCATTCCCATCTATACCAAATACAGAATTTAGAATGTATGCAAAATAAATAACGCCTAAAATACAAACGATTAGGATAATCCACCAATGATTAGAGTTCGATTTAAAAGAATGTGGAGTCGTCGTAGGTGTTCCATTACCCCATTCTTCTTCTGGGTAAGAATTGAGCTGATCTAAAATATATTGTAAACGATAACGCGTACTTTCATTTGTTTTATATTGCAATCCTTGTGCTAATATATGCTTTGCTAGCCTTGTATCACCTAGCTCATTATTCACAGAAAGGGCGATTTCTTCCAAATGTTGACCTAATTTAATCCGTACATCAAAGAAATAATCAGGTAAAAGATTAAAGAAAATAACGTATTTATCAGTAAAATAAAGATTGATTTTTTTTATTTTTTGCCTATTAATGGGCTTCATATCTCCTAAATGATCTACATCTTGGATCAAAGTACGGTAAGCCATTTTAAAACAATCACCTTCATATTGATGAGGAAAGAAAGCTGCTTCGTTGGATAATAATCTGGTGATTTTGTCTTTTTGTAGGATTGCAGAATAAAAAGCGATATCAAATTGAGCCGAAAAATAAGGTCGAATATATTCTATAAAGCCTTTATTGTCCTGATATTGAGCAAAAAAGGTTTTTGTTAGATTGAGCCTAAAAAAGCGGAGCGAACCAAATTCTAAAAACCTTTTTAAAAAAGTATGTTTAAAAATAATTAAATGATAGGCAAATAATGTTTCATCTTCTAGTTCTTCAAAGGTTTCTAAAACAGCATTTTTATCCATTTCATTATTATTCACTTTGATAGTTGTACTTTCTTGCAATTCAAATTCAGTGAGTAATTGGCGCTTTAATCTCCGTAAAGATTGAGGATTAAGCGTTTCGGTAGGCTCAAGACCCAAAAACTCAAGAATTGAAAAAGGGTTAATATATCGCATGTGAAGTGAATTACTATTTTTAATTAAAGTCTTTTAAAAAAAAGTCGCAAAAGGAATAATAATCTAAGTGTCCAATAAATGATTTTTTTGGTGTCCATAGGAATTTTTTTCGATTGCGAAGTACGTTCCTTTCGTTTACCAAAACTTTGTTTTTGACTTACTTTGGGTAATAATTGTTTCAAGATATGGTTCAATCGGTGTGCCGCATTTTCTGATAATGTCAGTTCTAATCCTGCCTCTAATGCTTCGATTGCTAGGCTAGTTCTTCGCGCTTTATTATGTAAATTAAGCGCGACTGTTTCCAATTTTAATGCATATTCATCTCTAATTCGATCAAAATAAGGACTTGGTAATATATTAAAATTAGCTAAAAAAGTTGGATGTAAGAAGTCAATAATCTCACTATCGAAAACGTGTGCCCTCTCCAGCTTTTTTCCAATAGCACCTAAATCCGCTACACGCGCTCGCAAATAATGATATGTTCGTAAATATGCGATTCCTTCCTTTTGTTTAGGAATGTGTTGGGCATTTTTGGATAATAAATTGATCATCCGCGTGTCCATTTTTCGGACAGCAGTATGTAAAATTTCATTAAAATGTGGTAAGAAATAAGGTAGTATAAATTGAAAAAGCGGCTTGTTTTCTACTAATTTTTCAAATGAATTGGGCAGTTTGAAAAAAGTAGGATCTCCTTTTTCAAGGAAATCTAAAAGTGGCTTATTATTATAAATTTCAAAATGATATTTTAAGGCATCTTCACGCTCCAAACGATCAAAGAACTTTAAAACAGCATCTTTATCCATTTCCTTTTCAGCGATTGAGATCGTGGTTTCGCCTAGTAATTCAAACTCTGATAACATGCGTTTTTTCAAACGGCGCAGCATGGTTTTGTCAATGGAAGCATTAGCGTCCAAATCTTGACCAATCAGATGAAAAGGATTTAAATAAGTCATGTTTTTTATTGAAATTTATTTTTCCTTTAGTAGGAAGTATTAAAGTTAAAAAAAATGTTGGAGAATTATCGAAGAACCAACAAAGAATGAATACTATAAAAACGATTTTTAAGACCAATAAGGTATAATTTAGCCAAATTATTTTAACTATTAAATATTTGCTCCATACTTTTTATAAGTATTAAGAAAAAAATAGTGATACGCATTTGAATTGAGAATAACGTATAAATTCAAAAGAAAGATTTTATATGCGACATCTTTAATTGAAATGCGTATTAGATCAGGACTAAAACTTACTCAATTTTATAAAATTGCTTAGTCTTAACAGTTAGATTTTTCAAAATGAAAAACGCGAGTAATAATAATGCCATTGGAATTAAAGTATAATAAAATGCGGTCTCTGCACCAACGCTTTTGAATAAATATCCAATTATTCGAGAGCCTAAAGTACCGCCTAATGCTGAAAAAACAACGATTAATCCTGTTATATGGCTATGTAAATGTTTCGGAAAAGCACTCAAAACAACGGAATTTAATAATGGATAAATAGGTGCAATAAACAAACCAACCAAAGGGAAAGTATAAGCTAGTAAGGGAATATCACTAAAACTTTCGATCAAAACCGAATCGGCAGTAACAACTTTAGGCAAAATAAATAAAACAACGCCCATTGCTAAGATAATACAAGTTGTTAAAATCCAAATCCATGAAACCCGTTTAGATAAAATACCAGCTAAAATTCGACCAACACCAAGTGAAATAGCTAAAATACTAGCCATCTGAATACTGATATTTTCTTTAGCAACATCAGATAAATCAGTAGAAAAATTCAAAACTCGTTCATTAAAAGTCGGTAACCAAGTCATAATACCTTGTTCGATCATTACAAATAGAAAGGCACTCACTACAAAAACTATAATGATTAGTTTGAGTAATAATTTCATCATTTCTGCAAAATCTTTGGATAAATTAGTACCTGTAATTATTTCTTTTTCTCCAAAATCAACTCGGAACAAAAACAAAAAGGATAAAGCAGATAAACCTGCCAATAACCAATATACATTGAGCCAACTATTAGGGGCGCTTTCTTGATTAAATGCTGGAAATAAGAAATAAGCCAATGCAATTCCAAACATAAAAAAGCCCTCAATGCGGCTCATAAGGCTATTATGCTCTTTTTCGCCATTCGTTATTGTACCGATTAAGGTATAAACAGAGACTTTTATTAAGGCAAAAGAAACACCAACCGTCGCGAAAAGTATCTGGGCAGAGCGGAAGGAATTGCCAAAAAACATACCAATACAAGCCAAAGTGACAAAGGCTAACCCTGCCAACATCGCTCGTTTATAACCAATTCTAGGCAAGTAAGAAGCGATTAAGAAAGAGACAATTGCGATAGGTAAATCTTTGAATAATTCTAAAGTACTGGCTTGCAATTCATCAACACCATAAACTTGTTGTGATTTTAGAATGACAATGCCGACGCTATTTAATAAAATGGCAAAAACAAAATAGTTAATAAATAAGGAAAGCGTAATAGCTGTTTTTTTATTCACAATGATTTGATTTTGGTTAGTATTTAATTGATTTTCTTCTAAATAATTTTGTATGAAGCTAAATTATCTTTTAAAACTACTCTTCGTTGACAAAATATTCATTTAGCACAGTTAAACTCCGTTTTTGTCGCCCTTGATTGGTTTCAAAATCTGAATTTCCATTCCATACAAAACCATTTTAGAATAAAGTCTAATTTAATTCACAAATTACATAATTAAGTAGCTAAAAATGAATTTTTTAGGATGAAAAGCAAATCCGTAAAGACTGGTTTGCTTTTATTTTTTAATATTCTACTCTAAACTTATCTAAAATACTTGTAACTTCGTTTCAATAATATTTTATGATAAGATGAAGCAAATGATTAAAAATATTTTACTACCTGACTCCCGAATAGAATGGGTGAAACGCATTATTGGACTAGCCTTTTTATGCCAAGTTTTTATATCAACTGAGCTATGGCATGGAGTTGAACGCTTGTATCCGCTTATTCCTGCTTTTGGAACAGAAGGAATGGGGTGGAGTGCTTCCATGCAAAAAGTATTGTTTTATATGCTGATAATGAGTAGTTTAAGTTTAGTTTTGATTAGAAATATAACTTGGACGGTGAGTAGTTTCCTATTAATTCTTTCCTTGTTATTTATAGAAGATATTACACGAGTTCAAGCATGGAGTTATCAATATTTCCTAATGCTTATAATTGTATTATTGGATGTTTTTCATAAAAATAGGAAAGCAACAATATTAGCACTTCAATGGGCATTGATCTTTATTTATTTTTGGGCAGGTATTCAAAAATTGAATATTCATTTTGAATTATTAGTTTATCCTTGGCTCATGACTGCATATGATTTTATAGAGCCTTTGAGCAAGACGACTTGGTTAGCTTACGTTGTAGCGAGCTTTGAAATATTATTAGGGATAGGCTTGTTTTTTGAAAAAACAAGAAAAATAACACTGATTTTAGCCATTCTTTTTCATGGATTTATTTTGTTTTTATTGATAGGCTTGGAGTGGAATGTGATTGTTTATCCTTGGAATATAGCAATGGTGGGTTTATTGCTAGTATTATTTTTAGATATAAAATTCTTTAAGCATGTGCCTCAAATTAGTTCAAAATCAATGTTAACTAATTTGAAATGGAAAGCACTATTGCCATTGGTTTTTATTTTCTTTATGCTAGATGTTACCCCTTTTCTTAATCAATTTGGTCTATGGAGCGATCATCTTTCTCTGAAAATGTACACAGGAGATAGTGTCGATGCTCGGCTTCATCTTTCTGCAAAGGATGCGTCATGCGTGCCAGAAGCCTTGATTGATGAAATGAGGATAGGAGAGGAGACTAATGAAATGTTAGTGAGTGTTGATGATTGGGCATTTCAAGAGTTACAAGTACCTTCTTTTGGTAGTGACAATGGTTTTAAAAAAGCGGCATTAATGTATTGTAATTGTGCTAAAGATAAAAGTGTGACGAGTATAGATATTTATCATTATCAACGTTGGAAAAAGAAGAAAACAGTTAAGCGTTTTACTTGTCAGGAATTGTACAATGATTATAAAAAATAAATAAGTTTATGCACCTCAACCAATAAAAAAAGGTCATTGTACAAAGACAATGACCTTTAAAAATCAGTAAATATATTGTATTGTTTAATTGATTTTAATTATTGGTTACTCTAAATTTTCCTGCGAAAATCATATCTTCTTCACCATTTATATCTTCTTCAATGATATAATAATATAATCCTGCTGGTAAATCGATTCTAGTAAAAACTTCAAATGTATTACTTGCATTTCCAGAAATGGTTGTAAAATGATGTTGATACTTTTGTGAATTATTGATATAATCATCAACTTTATTATTGAAGATTTTAAAAACAAAGCTTTTACCTTTAGAATTTAAAATATTTCCTTTACAAGTGATTGATACTGAACCATGTTGGTCTCTTACTAACTTAGAAAAGTTTTTTAATTTAACATCTGAAATAAGAGATTTACTCTTTGTTGTTGCATTGGTCACTTGATCCTCTAAAAATTGGTTCTTAGAAAAACTATCGTATTCTGGATTTTTTAATGGCTTGTAAGGAGTAGCAAATGCTTGATCTTCACTAAAATCATTAAAATCGGTTTTAACCTTTTTAATAGAAGCATAAACTTTTCGATCTTCTCCTTTATCATTATCACCTGACTGATTATTTTTAGTCGGTATAATTGGTTTAGGTTGATTAGGTGAAGGAGAAGGTACTACACTATTTTTAGTGTTATTCTTCGTATTGCTATTTTCTGCTGGATTTGTAGCAATATTATTTTCATTGGGTTCAACTTCTACTGTATTAATTTTATCAACTTGTGGCTGACTATTAATAATAGGTGTGTCAGTTGAAGGCTTAGAAGCATTATCCATAGGAGTTGATGTACCCCAATAATAGCTTAAACTTCCAATTAATAATAATGCAGCAATAACTGCAGCAGCTCTATAACGAGTAGCGGAAGAGCGAACGGCATTAGAACTAGGAGTAGGTGCAGGTGCTTTTGAAGGAGTAATATAACCACCTTCTTTAGCAATAGCTGCCAAACCATTTAATAGCATTTTGGTCTCTACTACTTCTTTACGCAAATCAGCATCAAACATTAATCGCCCTCTGAAGAGAGCTAGCTCTTCATCATTGAGCTGTTGTCGTACGTAACGCTCTATTAAGTCTCTATTTATAAATTTGTTATCCATGTAAGTAACAATAAGAGTTTGGTCGTG
>CAKZLL010000005.1 GCA_937125475.1 uncultured Saprospiraceae bacterium
TGTCACAGAAAAAGGACTTCCTGAAAGAATAATGCCTTTTATGCTGTCGTCTAACTTTGGTAGATTATTGTAAGGTACAATTTCACTGTACACATTGAGTTCTCTAATCCGTCTTGCGATCAGTTGTGTATATTGAGAACCAAAATCGAGTATTAATATTTTATCCTGCATATTATTGCAAATATAATTAAGCCCTTTAAAATTAAGTAGTTAATGAAAATTAAAATATCAATTAAGATGATTTTTTTTTATATATTTCCTCTAAATTGATGCTTTGATCTAAAAAAACTGATTAATTAAGGAATAATGATTGGTTTATCTTTATTTTTAAGCAAATAATTTATGGCGATAAACCAGAATATAAAATTGCCGCAATGGTAGGAATTATCCAGCAAAAAATCAAATCTTGGTCATTCTCTTTTTAGATTAGTGATGAAAATTAAATAAAATGTTTCAATAAACAACTTTATTTTTTCTCTAAAAAGGGCTTCAAAATTTAGATATAGCCTAGCTATGACTAACTTTTCCAAGTGCTTTTTAGAGAAAAAATAAAAGGTATAATGGGGCAGGTTATTTTGTTTTCATCACTTAAAGCTATTATTTATAAAAAACATGAAATTAAAACAACTACTTCAATCCAAAAAAAACGGGCAGTTATGGATGGCTATGCTTGGCACATCTTTGGGGTTATTTTTGCTTTTAATAGCAATGCAAACTTATTTTGATATTCAGAATTTAATTCAAGATAAAGAAAGCAACTTTGTAACAGTCAACAAAAAAGTGGGTTTGCTCAATATGTTGGGCGGCGCAACTCGTTTTGATAAAGATGATTTGAAAGATATTGAAGAACAGCCTTTTATAAAAAGATTTGCACCGTTTAGTGCTAGTCAATTTCAGGTGATGGCAGTTGTGCCTTCTATTGGTTTTCGTTCTGAATTTTTCTTTGAATCTGTGCCTAATGATTATTTAGATAGTAAAATATCAACATTTAAATGGTCGGTAGGAGATAAGTCTTTACCGATTATTTTCTCAAGAGATTATTTATCTTTATACAATTTTGGGTTTGCTCCTACTCGTGGTATGCCTGCTTTGACGCAAAGTACCATTAAACGGGTTGGTTTTCAAATTCGCATCACTAGTGACAATGGTATTGTCGATTATTATAACGGAAAAGTGGTTGGTTTTAGTGATCGTATCAACTCAATTTTAGTTCCTCAATCCTTTTTAGACTGGGCCAATGAGACTTATAGCCGAGGTCAAGCACCTGCTGCAAAGATTATGTTAGAAGTCGAAAATCCGTATAGCAAAGAATTTAAATCATTTATTGATGATAATAATTATGAATTAAGTAGCGGCAAATTGATTGGCGATAAGATTGGTAATATTCTAAATATCGTTGTGGCGGTGATTGGTGGAATTGGAGCGTTAATTTTGGTCTTAGCCTTACTTGTGTTTCTTCTTAATTTCAAATTGATGATTACTGCGGCTAGTCACGATATTCGTTTATTACTTCAACTCGGTTATAAACATCAAACCATTAGCAAAAGCTTAATTAAACGGTTTGTTTCAACTTTAACTTTAACTATTTTTATTGCTATTGTTGGATTATTTACGGTTCGGTATGTTGCATTGAATTGGCTACATCAACAAGGTTTTGAAATGGCATTTTCTTTTCATCTCTTTACAATTATAGCAGCTATTGCGATTATCGTTTTACTATTTTTAATTAATATTAACGCTATTCGTAGAAACGTGATAAAATTAGGTTAAGTGCTTCTGATTGATGTGATTTATTATAAAAATCACATCAATCAGATTTATAAAGGCAAGTAAATATGAAACGTTGTGCCTTGACCAAGAATTGAGCTAACTTCTATTTTACCTCGGTATAAATCAACAATTTTTTTACAAGTTGCTAAACCTATTCCCGATCCTTTGTATTCCGATTTTGGATGTAAGCGATTAAAAATGCCGAAAATATCTCTACAACTACTTTCTGCGATTCCGATTCCATTATCTTGAATACTTATTTTATAAAAATCACCTTCTTGATCTGTTGTTATCTTAATATCAGGCATGCTATCCTTTTTTCTAAATTTGATAGCATTAGAAATAATGTTTTGAAAAAGCTGTATCAATAATGTTTCATGTCCTTTTACTATTGGTAGATTATCTACTTCTATCTTTGTTTTAGTTTTTTTAATAGATTGTCGTAAAATACTTTGAACAACCAAAAGAATATCATTTAGAGCAACATTCTTGTTATCTTCTAAATTTCTATTCATAGTAGCGTATTTCAACAAATCATTAATCATTATACCCATTCGCTCAGAGGAAGTTGAAATAAAATCTAAGATCTCTTTCCCTTCTTCATCAAAAGAAGCTCCATATCTTTGTAATAAAATCCGAGAAAAATTACTAATAGTAATTGCTGGCGCTTTCATATCATGCGAAATAGCATAGGCAAAATGCCTTAATTCTTTATTTGCTATTTTTAATTCCTTTTCAATAATTTTTCTTTCCTTGACTTCTTCTTCTAAGTGATCATTGTTCTTTCTAAGCGTCCATTCGATTTCTTTTAAAGGTGTGATATCTTCAATAAAATGAAAATAGCCTAATAATTCACCATCATTATCGTACTCTGGCGCAATCGTCAAAATGATAAATCGTTCTTGATTATTAGGAAATGTTAGGAATAACTCTGTTGTAAATCTTCCTTTATCTAATGCTTTTTCTAATTGTTTTTCAATGATCCCTGATGTTTGAGACCTCCATATTTTTTGAATGTTTTCGCCTAAATTCTCATGAATAGGTAAACCAATCAATTCTTCATACAAGCTATTCATATAAGTATAGCAATGAGAACAATCTGTGTAAGCAATTCCTATAGGTGAGTTGTCCGCGATTAACTCCATTTGCCTATTTTTATAGGCTACTAATGTATAAGCATGATCTAATTCTCGTTCTTTTTGCTGATTGATTAAATCAATCCTTTTTATGACTTGATTAGTTGAATAAAGCTGATTATTCAACTTATTCAATAATTCTTTTTTTCGATTAATCTCTTCTTCTAATTTTTCTAGTTCTTTTTTCTTATGCTCTACAATAAATGTTTCCTTCCTGCTTACTTTGCTATTTTGACTCATTTTTCCTTTTTTAATGTATCATTGATTTAGCATTTTGCCACAATAATCCATTTTTTTGCTTATCTGATTGGCTTCTTCTAATTAAGACTATTAATTTCTACAGAAGTCATTGATTGCATTAACAAAACATCAATTTTTACAAAAATCTCCTCATTTTGAACTAACTACTCTAATTTATATATAAAATATATTTATTACTATCCAGTTTTTTTTAGTTCAAACTTAGTTCCAAAGTGTTAAGTTTTCACTCTTTTTCTTAACATTTGTTCAAAAAAAGATACTTTAAAAGAAATAGAAGCCTGTTTGGGCAATAACTACCAATTAGATTAAGTAATTTTGATTTTTTAAATAAAAAATGATTAATGGAAAAACGAAGTGGAAAGAATAGGAAAAACATCCAAATTGGATTGCTAGTGGAGGTTGTTCAGAAACAACATCAACGTTCAGGAGAATTGACAGAAGGTTTTGTAAAAAGAATTTTAACAAATTCGGCTAAACATCCACATGGCATTAAAGTCATGTTAGACACAGGAGAAGTCGGGCGCGTGCAAAATATAATCGAAGAAGATGAGTAAAGTTTATATCGAAGAGGAAGATTTTCAACATATTGATTTTAGCGAAAAAACAATCAAACAGGGCAATTATGAGTATTGTTCTTTTCAGTCTTGTGATTTTTCTAATGTGGAATTAGCTCATATCAATTTTGTAGAATGTACATTTGAAAGTTGTGATTTTAGCAATGCTCTATTGAGCAATACGGGTTTTAGAGGTGTTAAATTTGAGAATTGCAAATTGTTAGGTTTGCGTTTTGAAGATTGTAATCCGCTTTTATTGTCTTTTGATTTTAAAAATTGCCAACTCAATTTTGCTTCTTTTTATGATTTGACTATTCCTAAAACGCATTTTACACAATGTAATCTTGAACAGGTTGATTTTACAAATACCCAACTCGCAGGCTCAAGTTTTGATGGTAGTAATTTAGCGAAAGCTAATTTTGAAAATACGAATCTCGAAAAGGCGGATTTTAGAAAAGCCGCAAATTATCGGATTAATCCAGATCAGAATAGAATTAAACAGGCAAAATTCTCTTTAAATGGCGTATCTGGGCTTTTGGCTAAATATCAAATTATTATATCCTAAATGTAGTATGTTGAACATTCAGGATATGTAGGGCAAAGGCATGCCTTTGCCCTACGCCCTACATATTCCGTATATTTATTGTTGGTTTAATTTATTTTTACTAGCGGTATTTTTACTAAAATGCGTTCCATTAAAAATGGTCGTTTTTCTCAATTCTGATCGTTCTTCTACTGGCAATTTTATAAAATCTTGACACTGAGTAGAACAACAAACATCATTTTTTTCCTTACACGAATCACATTGAATAAACAACAAATGACAAGCATCATTTGCACAATTAATATGCGTATCACAAGGTTCGCCACATTGATGACAATTACTAATAATATCTTCTGTAATTCGTTCACCTAATCGTTCATCAAAGACAAAATTTTTGCCTATAAATCGATTATCCAAGTTCTTTTTTTCGACTTCTCGCGTATAGTTAATAATACCTCCATTCAACTGAAAGACGTTTTTAAAGCCTTTATGTTTATAATAAGCACTTGCTTTTTCGCAACGAATTCCGCCCGTACAATACAATAAAAGGTTTTTATCTTTATCCTCTTCCAAAAGCTTTTCCACATAGGGCAATTCTTCGCGAAATGTCTCCACTTGAGGCGTAATTGCTCCTTTAAAATGCCCGATTTCGCTTTCATAATGATTGCGCATATCGACAATAACAGTATTTGGATTTTCTGATAATTCATTAAACTTCTCTGCATTGACATGAACACCTTTATTTGTCACATCAAAGGTTTCATCTTCTAAACCATCAGCCACAATTTTTTTGCGGACTTTAATCGTCAG
>CAKZLL010000006.1 GCA_937125475.1 uncultured Saprospiraceae bacterium
TTTAAGAAAATGGTCTTATTCATTTTTGGTGTTATTCAACCTAGAATACCTAATTCCACATAAAATCATAAAGAACCAAATGTTTTTATGTTATAAAAGATTTTCCTACTTCTTTTTATTGTGGTTTCGGAATAGCCCACATTTCGTTATAACGTACTAAAATTTGAAATTAAGCTTAATTACTAGTTACGTCTAAAAGGTACTTTTATAATTAAAAGGTCACTGGCAATCTAAGATTTTTCTCATAAAAACATTTTAATAAAAAAAGTTAGGGTTAAATAATTCATAATATAATTGAATTTAATCTTTGATTTTTAATGATATACACAAATAAATTAATTCAATGTGTATATTTTTTCAATAGAAAACATTTAATTTAATTTTTTTAAAAAATAGAAAAATAATTTTAAAACAATACAACAACATAAAAAAAGAGCCTTGCAAATTATATAATTTGCAAGGCTCTTTCTAAAATTATTTAGGATATTCTATCCACCAAAATCATCAAAAGAGATGTTTTCTTCTGGTACACCCAAATCATCAAGCGTCTTAATAACAGAAGCATTCATCATCGGAGGACCACAGAAATAATATTCAATTTCTTCTGGCTCATCATGATTTTTTAAATATTCGTTGTAACAAACATTCATGATATATCCTTTGAAACCATCACCGTCCGCATGAATATCAGATTTTACCTTCCAATTATCCTCTGGTTCTGGATTATCCAAAGCTACATAAAATTTGAAGTTTGGAAATTCTCTTTCGATTTCACGGAATTTATCAATGTAAAATAATTCTCTCTTCGTACGACCACCATACCAGTAAGAAACCTTTCTATCCGTTGTTTTCAACGTATGGAATAAGTGGAACAAGTGAGAGCGTAAAGGTGCCATACCAGCACCACCACCGATATAAACCATTTCTTTTTTAGTCGGTTTGATGAAAAACTCACCAAAAGGACCAGAAATATTTACTTTATCACCTGGTTTACGAGAGAATACATAAGAAGAACATACTCCTGGGTTAAGATCCATAAAACCACCATTTTTTCTATCGAAAGGCGGTGTTGCAATACGGATATTTAACATCACAATATCTCCTTCTGCTGGGTGATTTGCCATTGAATACGCACGGAATTGCTCCTCGTCGTTCTTCATTGTCAAATCCCACATCTTGAATTTGTCCCAATCGCCACGATATTCTTCTTGAATATCAATGTCTGTTTTATAATTAACAGTTACTTTTGGAACATCTATTTGAACATAACCACCAGATTCGAAGTCTAACTCCTCTCCTTCTGGTAATTTTACTACAAACTCTTTGATAAAAGTCGCTACATTATCATTAGAAGCCACTGTACATTCCCATTTCTTAATACCAAAGATTTCCTCATCTACATGAACTTCCATGTTATCACGGACTTTCGCTTGACAAGCTAAACGCCAATCTTCGCCTGCCTCTTTACGAGTAAGGTGATTCATTTCTGTTGGTAAAACATCTCCACCACCAGAGTTGACTTGACATTTACACATGGCACAAGTACCACCACCACCACAAGCTGATGGCAAAAAGATACTTCTGTCAGAAAGGGCAGATAATAATGATGCGCCTGGCTGAACAATGATAGGGTTTTCCTCATCACCATTCACAACGATTTTTACATCGCCCTGTGGCATCAATTGTTTACGCGCGTAGATAAGTCCCAAAGCAAGCAAGGTAATGACTGCTGTAAAGACAACTACTGCATATAATATTTCAATTCCCATGTCTTAATTAATTTCTAATTGAAAAATTTTATTTTCCTCCTGCTGCTAAGGCTGCTGGGTCAATTCCCATTAAACTCATGAATGCAATTCCCATCAATCCAGTTAAGATAAAAGCAATTCCTAAACCTCTCAATGCTGGAGGTACGTCCGAATAGCGTAATTTTTCGCGGATTGAAGCAATTGCTAAGATTGCTAAAAACCAACCAAAACCACCACCAAGACCAAATGCTACCGTCTGACTGAAATTATACTCACGAGATACCATAAATAATGAACCACCCAAAATGGCGCAATTCACAGTAATTAATGGTAAGAAAATCCCCAATGAGGAATATAATGATGGTGAAAATTTCTCAATAATCATCTCTACCAACTGCACCATAGACGCAATAACCGCGATGAAAATGATGAAACGTAAGAATGTTAAATCAGTACCTAAAATCCCTTGATCAGATAAAAGGTATTCGTTGATTAACCAGTTGATAGGCATTGTAATACCCAAAACAAAGATGACCGCTGCACCAAGACCAACTGCTGTTTTAACAGTTTTTGATACTGCTAAGTAAGAACACATTCCTAAGAAGTATGCTAGTACTAAGTTATCTATAAATGCCGATTTTATAAAAATACTTGCCGGATCCATTTTTTATAATTTTGAATGTATGAATGATGAAACCTTAGAAGGTGTTATTAATTAATCTTTAGTTCAATCATTTATACAAAATAACTTTAAGATATATCAACTAATTTGCTGTTGTAGCTACGCTGTATCCAAATGATGATACCAATCAAAAACATCGCTGCTGCTGGTAGTACCATTAAGTTATTTGGAGAATACCAACCTAACCAAGAAATAGCATTAGTATTCAATGCGAATTCTGATGTATTACCAATGATTTTGATACCTGCAAAACTTCCTTTACCGAATACTTCACGGAAAACAGCGACTGCTACCAAAATAACACCATAACCCAAACCATTACCAATTCCATCTAAAAACGACCGCCAAGGTTTATTTGCCATAGCAAAAGCCTCTAAACGCCCCATTACGATACAGTTAGTAATGATTAATCCGATAAATACAGATAATTGTTTATATACTTCAAAGTTCAATGCTTTCAATGTCAATTCGACAATAGTTACTAAAGTAGCAACGATGACCAATTGAACAATCATACGCACTTGTTTCGGGATTAGATTTCTCAAAAGAGAGATAATCAAATTAGAAAATGCGCAAACGAAAACTACCGCTACTGCCATTACCAAAGAAGGAACGACGAGCGTTGTAACCGCTAATGCAGAACAGATACCCAGTACCTGCACTGTAATCGGGTTGTTGTCATTTAGTGGATCGATTAACAGACGTTTTTCGTTTTTTCCGAATAACGGCTCTTGTTCTGCCACTTGTTGAGCTGTTTCTGCCATTTTATTATGTTTTAATTTGATACAATAATTGTATGATCGACATACAATCATTGCATCTTGATACGAATTTTATTTCTTTACACTGTCTAAGTAAGGCATATAAACCGCCAAACCCTTTTCAAGCATTTTCGTTACACCATCACAAGTTACTGTTGCACCTGAAATAGCATCAACTTCATACTTACTAGTTGGATCAGCACCGCCTTTCTTAACAATTACAGGACTATATTCTCCTTTTTTGTAAAGCTTTTCGCCTGCAAACATATTTTTCCAACTGGTGTTATCCTTGATTTCAGCACCTAAACCTGGTGTTTCTCCTTTGTGACCAAAAGCAGCACCTGCGATAGTACGATCTGCATCGTTTTCTATGGCAATCCAGCCCCATATTTTGTCCCAAAGTCCATTTCCACGAACAGAAAGGATGAAATACTCTTTGTTAGTTTTAGCAGAAGTATATTTAAAAACAGGATAAAGACGATCCGCTTCTGGCTTCTTCTCTTCTTTTTCCATGTCAATGTCCTGCGCTTCTCTTGCATCTGTTACTTTACTTTCAGCGTCAATTACGACACCCGTAACTTGATCTGAAAACATAGTAGCTACAGCACCATCTGCCATACTTTCTGCCTTAAATTCTTCTGCAATATTCAAAGAACTCAAGATTTGCTTCTTATTGTAATTGCGTTCATTAGTCGTATGAATACTCTTCAAAGAAGAATACATACCAGCCAAAACAACCGCGACGACAACCGTCATAGTCATCGTAAAAAATAATACGTATTGAGTGCTATTACGATCCATGACTTACTCTTTTTTCACGTTTACTAATATTGGCTTGCAACACATAATGGTCGATTGTTGGTGCAAACGCATTCATAAATAAAATCGCTAACATCCAGCCTTCAGGATAAGCAGGGTTCAAAACACGAATAATCAAACCGATAGATCCGATTAAGAAACCATAAATCCATTTACCTGTATTGGTAGATGATGCTGTTACAGGATCAGTTGCCATAAATGCCATTGCAAAAAAGAAACTTCCCATGTAGAAATGATGATACCAAGCTACTTCCATGAATGGAGTTGCACCCCAAGCATTCAAAATAATACCTGTAAAAATCAAACCAATCACCATTGAAAGCATTACTCTCCAACTTGCGATTTTAGAAAAAACAAGGAATAACGCGCCAATAATTACAAATGGCTTTGATGTTTCTCCAATTGATCCTGGAATAGTTCCCCAAAACATAGAAGATGTTGAGTAAACATCTGTTACTGCGCCCCAGCCGCCTTTAGCAGCTAAGCCCATCGGAGTAGCACCAGTAAACCCATCGGCTACTGCGACTCCATCTGCACCAAAAGTACTTAATCCGACCCCGTTAAAAATCCAGTCGAATAAGCCATGCGCCCAGCCATACCAGCTTTGCGTTACATAACCTACGTCCTCCACTACGATTTTTTCTAGTCCAGAAACCCAAACTTCATCACCAGAAATCGTAGTTGGATAAGCAAAGAATACAAAAACACGCGCCAATAAAGCGATGTTGAAAATATTCATACCTGTACCACCAAACGCTTCTTTACCGATGACTACTGCGAAGATAACTGCTAAAGATAAAATCCATAAAGGCAAATCAGGAGGCATAATTAATGGTATCAATGCACCAGAAACAATATAACCTTCCTCGATTGCATGACCTTTTTTGGAAGCATACCAAAATTCAATGCCCAAACCGACTAAGTTAGCAACACTAAATAATGGTAAAAGTTTGATTAAACCATGAGCTAATTTAAGGTGAAAACCTTCTAAAAAGCCCGTATATTCGCCTAAAGCGACAAAATGTTGATGTCCTATATTATATGTACCAAACACATAACACAATTGAAGT
>CAKZLL010000007.1 GCA_937125475.1 uncultured Saprospiraceae bacterium
AAAAATGTTGGTTGTCTTATAAAGATTTTCTCGAAAAATCATTTGAAATATTTGGATTAGGTGCACCTATCTTTCCAGAAAAGTCATTTGCAGAGAAAAATTTTCATTGTGGATTTTATATTGATGGACACGAGCTTAATGATATTTTGGATTTTAGACGAGCTACAGCCGAAAGCTATTTCGAAGAACTTAAAGAATTTACAAATCCTGTTGTTAAGTTTTTGACGAGCTTATTTAGAAAGCCTATTCAAAAGCATATCCTAAAAAAATCAGAGCCTTATCATGCTTTTTTAAATAAGGATAAGGAATTGATGAAGCGATTTTTTAATGATTAGTAATGAAGATTAAATAAAAAGGGTTCATTGACAATTTTTGCCAGGATGAATATTTTTTAAATCCAGCGGTGTCTTGCCCCGTTGTTTTTAAAAGAGTTAGAACAATGGGGCAAGTCCGCATTGGACTAAAATGCAGAAATTGTCAAAGACCCCATTTTATTTTGTTTTCATCACTTAGAGCATTTACAAAATAATTGTCACAAAAAATGCCTTTCTTATAATACTTTGTTAAATTAGTAACAATTATATATGTTAAAACGTTTTTAATCAATTGTTAAGATTGTTTGATTCTAGTTGTTATTAGTTACAGCTCGACCACAAGATTTAAACTCATTAATACAATTTTGTCAGCGAATTTTTTGACATAATGAAACAGCAATCGGGCAATTATAATCATAATATCTCATTTATAACAGTATGAAGCAAACAGGAATTTTTTTATTTTTAATTTTAACGATACTCAGTTGTAGAGTCGAGGAAAAAATTGTTGATGGTCAAACGGCTTTTGATCGAAAGCAATTTGCTAAAGCTGCAACACTTCTCGAAAAAGAATATAAAAAAGCAAAATTGATGAGTGAACGCAGTAAAAAAGCGTTCTTGATCGGTGAAAGTTATCGAATTATTAATAAGCCAGAATCTTCCAAAAAATGGTATATGGAAGCATTCAATGCAGGTCATGGCGTTGAAGCACTAAAGCAATATGCTTTCGCTCTAAAGGAATTGGAGGATTACAAAGAAGCTATACAGGCCTTTAAAGATGTAGGTGGTGAATTGGGTGATCCTTACGAATATCAACGCGAAATCATCGCTTGCCGACAAGCCAGTACATGGGCAAAAAATAAGGCTAAAAGCGAATATAAAATTGAATTACCTAGTTTTAACTCGAGCACTTCCGATTATTATCCTGTTATTTATAAAGAAAAAGATTTGATCATTACTTCGGATCGAAGCGCAAGTACGGGCGAAGATGTGTATGGTTGGACTGGAAATAATTTCTCAGATTTGTTTATTGTAGAAGAGAAGGGAAGTATTTCGAGTTTTAGTGAAGTCATCAATTCGCCTTATAATGAAGGAACAATTACTTTCAATCGAGCTTTTACAGAAGCTTATTTTTCTCGTTGTGGTGATGATTCTAAAGATTTAATTCAATATTGTAAATTGATGTACACCGAGAAGGACGGCGATACTTGGACTGAACCGCAAGTTTTGGATTTTATAGAAGATAAAGTTAATTATGGTCATCCGTCTTTATCGGCAGATGGGAAAAAATTGTATTTCTCTTCGGATAATCCAGAAGGTTTGGGTGGTTTTGATATTTATCTGACTACTCGAAACAGTGAAGGTTGGAAAGATCCCAAAAATTTAGGTTCAGCAATCAATACAGAAGGCAATGAAGTTTCGCCATTTATTGATCAAGATACACTTTATTTCGCGTCTGATTTTCATGTTGGAATGGGCGGTTTGGATATTTTCAAAACAGCTAGAAGAGGTAATGGTTGGGGGCCGTTGCAAAACCTTCGCGCACCAATTAATAGTGGAGCAGATGAATTTGGTTTGGTGATTGATTATCGAAAAAAAGCAGATGCTAAAGTCGTGAAAACGGGTTATTATACCTCTACTCGTCCAAACGGAAAGGGAAATGATGATATTTATAAATTTGAAAAAGTCATTTTGCCTCCGCCACCGCCGCCAGTAGAACCAGTTGATAGCGAGGTAGTTGTGATTAATAATCCAATAGAAGAGCCAGTTATTGTTTATGAATTATTGTTAGAGGGAAAGGTCGTGGAGAAAGTTTATACGGATCCTGAAAATCCTAATAGTGCTTATGTAGGAAAAGGAAGTTTGCCTGATGCCAATGTGCAAATTCAATATGGTGATACTACTTTTACCGTTAAAACAGATGAGAAAGGAGAGTTCAAAATTGCTTTAGAAGAGCAAACAAGTTATAATTTTACTGGTTCAAAAACAAGGTATTTGACGAAAAACAAGCGATTTACAACGCGAGGTATCGAACGAGATCCGAAAAATCCAAAACAAACACTTTATACAGAAATTCTTCTGGATAAGGTATTTACTAATGTAGAAATTCGTTTGGAAGGTATTTATTATGATTATAATAAAGCCGATATTCGTCCTGATGCTAGACCTGTATTGAATGAATTAGCTAGTTTATTGATCCGAAATCCAGGTATTAATATTGAACTAGGTTCGCATACGGATTGCCGTGGTAGAGATGGATATAACAAAACTTTATCGCAAAGACGCGCAAATTCAGCGGTAGAATATTTAGTCTCTAAAGGCATTGCAAGAAATCGAATGATTGCAAAAGGATATGGTGAATCTCAACCGTCAACGACTTGTGCGTGTAATTCTTGTTCTGATGATCAGCATCAACAAAATAGACGAACAACATTTAAGATAATTGAAAATTAATAATTGAGCGTTGAGAATGCCTAGGTTAGTCTGGGCATTCTCAATTTTCAATTTTTCACTCTCCATTAAAAACTACAAGTTTTTTAGTTCTGTTTTTAAATTGGCTAATCTTTCTTGTATATCGTTGATATTTAATTTGTTATCCTCTTCAATTAGTGTATCAAATAGCGTTTCTTGCTCGCTTAAAATGACTTCGATGGATTTGGCTAGACCTTATAAATTAGAAGCAGGTGAAACAAAATCCAAACCAAATTCATCATTCTCATATTTTTCTACTAAAGTAATTCTCTTCAAATGATGATTGTATAAAGCGATTAGAATTTTCTGTTCATAAAATTGATAATTAGAAAATTGCTGCACTCGAATATTAATTTGATGTCGCTTTTTCTGAATAATTTCAATGATAGAACGACGTGTTTCTTCAAACAAAATCGCTTGATTTGGGCGCTGTGCCTGAATTTTTTTACTGAAACTTTGTTCTTCATTAACTAAATAAATAATAAAATCGCGACAACGTTCCTTCCTTTCATTACAAATTTCTAATAATTTGTGGATCTCCTCATTGTCCTCATCTGCAACGCCTTCTCCTTCGCAGCCAAAACATTTATCCTTATCAAATCGCATATTTAAATGACCAATAAAACCACTAATTTGCTTTTGACCATCACAAACCGCACAAATTGTACTGCCCGATTTTAATAATCTAAAAAAACGATCCTGTAATTTCAATCGTTCATTTGCTGCTTTTTTACCCTCCACAATGTCTTGTAAACGTTTTTTCTGCTGACTTGCTTTTTGTGAAAAATAATATTGAATCGCTTGACTGCCTTTTGCCGCAACATTAATAATCTTAGGAATCAATGGATTGCCTTTCAAATCCAATTTTTGCAATCGCTTCATCCGCATGATTTCTTTAGGAAAAGAATCAATTTGATTATTTGACAGCCCTAAAACCTGTAATTCAGAAAGTTGATAAGCGACCGATGGAATTTCATCAAATTGATTATTGGCTAAACCTAGTTGTTCCAAAAAACGCAATTGGTGAAAACTAGCTGGTAAATTAGTTAATTCATTGCTGGCAAGCCCCAAAACCTTTAATCTTCTCAATTCGCCTAACTCTTCTGGCAAATTCATTAAACCACAATTACCTAAGCTCAAAATGCGCAAATGACGAACTTTCGCAATTTCAGGAGATAATAAATGCAAAGGGTTGCCATTGAGCATTAACGTTTGTAAACGCGGAAGATTAGTGATAATGGAAGGAAATTCGGTTAAATTATTAAATGATAAACCTAATCCCTCTAAGTTTTTTAATAAAGATATTTCTATGGGTAAAACCGAAATTTGATTGCGTTTAGACTTGTCTTCATTGGGGGCGTATTTTTTGCCCAAAATCAGTGTCCGCAACTGTGTTAATTCAAATATAGACTCTGGAATTTCCGTAAGACCGCAATTAGATAAGTCGATTTGGGTCAAATTCCGCGATTTGGTAAAAGCAATACGTTCTTCTGCTGTCATAAATTAGGAATGAATTTTATTAAAGGATTTGTTCGGTCAATGTTCTGATCATTTGAAAAATTACTTAGGGACAAGGAAATAAATAACCTACCCAAGATTGCGTAATGAATTTTATTTTTTACAAGGCGCTTTTTACGCGGCAT
>CAKZLL010000008.1 GCA_937125475.1 uncultured Saprospiraceae bacterium
AGCATTCTCTAATTCTACTGTTCTTGTATTACTAGTAGGTCTTATATCACGAATATCCATTCCTACAAACGCTGATGTCTCTTCACCAAATCCTCCAAGGTACCAAGTACCATCACTCTCATTATAAATGATAGTTGATATTTGGAAATAATCACGAGCTTCTGATACTCCTGAGAAAATAACATTATTTGCTCCAGTATATTCTGTTAATAAGAAATAACGAGTATTAGGCTTTAATGGAACACCTGCATTACCTGTATTAATATCCTCTAATTGACCTATGAAATCATCATAATTAGCTGCTCCCGTAGGGAAAGTATAAGTATGGAAACCAACACGAGTTAAATCAGGATTGTTATCTAAATCTAAATTAGTATCAAAGTTATCATACTCTGCATCAACATTAGCTGCAACTTCTACTAACCAAACATTCACTATTTTCCCGTCAAGAGGACCATCTGCTGCATTAACAGCCGCTGTGAAAATGAAATTAGTAGCAAGGAAATCTCCTGCATTAAATCCTCCTGAAGTTCGGTAAACATTTCCAATTTGATAATTTGGATTACCACCTGGTCTAGTTGCACTTGCAGCAGAAGGTACCATATTATAAGAAGAATCTGTTACTAGGAAAAAGTTTCCACCAAAGTTATCACTTGTATCAAAATCCGTTGAATCAGCAGTAATGTCATAAGTAACTGCATAAGTACCAACAGTCAATGCGTTAGGAATAAACGTATTAGGCAATTCTAAGAAAGTATCAATATATCCTGCTACAAGCGTATTAATTTGAATACTATCTGACCAAATAGGAACAAGGTTCTCATCTGTAACACTTGCAACTACTTTAAGGTTAGTTTGGTCTGCTGCTCCAATATTAGAAACATTTACCCAAAATCCCATAGTATCTGTACCAATTTGAGTAACTGGCTGTGCATAAGCTGCTGGAGCATAGAAGTAATCGCCCATAGATAGATTATGTTGAGGAGTACGTATGACTTGAACATCATCAACTAACCAGTAATAATAACGACCATTCCATGTAAATCGAACTTTAACGTTAGCTTGATTAGCTGCAACACTAGAAATGTCAATAAGTTGAACATCATCATCTGCTGTTGAAGCATTACCTGTAATACCTGGATTAATCGGGTAATTAACCCAAGTTGTACCTCCATCAGTACTAATATCTAATAAAGTTGAAACATCATTTGCATTAGCTCTTGCAGACTGATTAAACTTTAAAGAGATGTTACTTTCTCCACTTAAATCAATAGTAGGTGAAGTTAAATCACCTGAATGTGTACCTGGGTAAGCACCGCTACCGACAGCAACTCCACCACCATCATAAACATCTGAGTTATACATCGCACAACCATTAGCAACAGTTGCTGATCCAATTGGATCTCCAGTTCCCCAAAAAAGAGCAGAAATAGTTCCATCTCCTGATGCTCCTGCTGTTCCGTCTGAAGAATGTTCCCAAATTGCACCTACTGGTGTCCCAGCTCCAGCAACAAAGGTACCTAATCCTCCATTAAATTCTTCCGAAAATAAAACGGTTTGAGCCGTAGCTGAAAATCCAAACACTACTACAGCTGCCATTAAAAGTGACAATCTTTTAGTAAAATTAGTCATCATAGTAAATTAAAATTTTAATTAATTAAAAGCAATCTTATGTTTGATGAAAGTTATAATCAAATAAAGTGAAAGTAATACTGAAAATGGTTTTGCTTTTATAAAAAGGTTTACTTTAATCTTTTCAGTAAAACATGGTTGAATAAAAAAATAAATGTTTTTTGTTCTTAAAGGTAAAATTAATATTAATAACGAAAAATGCTTCACATATAGTGAAAAAAAAAACTAGAATTGATATAAAATGTTATCAATAAAGAGAAGTAATCCTTTGTAATGTCTGCCAATTGCTTATTTGATCACTACAAAACGTTCGACTTTTGATAACATTCCAGTTCTTACTTTTATAAAATATGTTCCTGAGATCAATGCAGAGACATCAAACATTAGTTGTTTATTATTAATATTTTTCAATTGTTCGACATGAACTACTCGACCAGTTATATCCAAAATACTCCATTCGACATCGGTTCTTTCTTTTGTTAGAATATCAATACTTATAATATCTTTAACTGGATTCGGATATACTTTAATGACTAGACGATCTCGTCTTAGAACTTCATTTGAGGTATTTGAGCTATTCGTAATAACTAAACGAGCAATGGCTGTAATTCGAGAACCAAACCCCCTTAAATACCAAGTATTTCCTATTTGTACGATAGTTGAATAAAATGCCTCATATCTTAAATTATCACTTGTACCTACTCGTAATATATTTGAACTCCCGCTAAAACTTAACATTAAAAAATATGTATGATTGGCCTTTAATAGGACTTTTGCGCCATTGAGATCTGTAATAGCCGCAAAATATATATCCTCTAATCCATTATCATCAATTGTAAAATTATATTGTCCATAACCAACAGGAGTAACATTATTATTGTTTTGTGTATTAAAAGAAGCAGCATCGTAAATATTCACAGCGGAATCTACTTCATATAAAATAATGTCCACTTGATGCCCCATTAATAATCCTCCAAAGGTCGGATGCCCACAAGTAAAAATCACTTTATCAGCATAATAATTAGGCTGAACGACTTCATAAATATTACCTACAAAATAATCGCCATTAGCACTAGGTCTAGCAGAGCCTAACCCTTTGTCATTATCCTTTGAAAAAAGACTATCATTGACTGAAAAATAATTATCAAAATAATTATCTAAGCTATATTCATCCGTAGAGTCTTGTGATAATTCATATTTGAGGTGATAATTTCCAGTACTAGACGGAGTAAATAGGCTGGTCATTTCCAAAACTACACTATCATTTGGATTTAGATTATTAGTAATAATAGAATCTTTATATACAACTGTGTTTGTAGTAGTATTTGTAATAATGGTTTTTAGTTTGACATTTAATGCGCTTATTATTCCCTTATTATGAACCCTTACCCCCAATTCAATGGGTTTAACATGCACTAAAGGCGTTGCATTATTAGAAGGAATAGCCACTAAACCAATACTTAAATCATGTTTTCGAGGTGGAGTTGGCGCATCTTGTAATTGAATATCATCTACACGCCACGCATATTCAAATGTACCAATCCACCTAAATTGTATATAAACAGTGGGCTGATTAGCTGCAACAGTTGAAATATCTAACTCTACAATTTGCAAAGGATCAAAGAGTTGATTATTACCAATATCCGTAAATAAAGTGTCATAAGACCAAGTTATATTATCATTGCTCACTCCTACTAATGCCATAGATTGAGGAGAGAAATAGCCATATTGATTTTCAAATCGAATAAAAACAGCAGGCTCTCCAGTACAGTCAATTGAGCTGGTTGTTAATTTCGCATCATGATTAGTATTACCAAGTATAGCGGAATTAAAAAGAGCAAAACCATTACTAACCGTTTGAGACGAAAAAGCAGGTTGTCCACTAATTCGACCTTTATCCACATCATCCGTCCATTCCCATTTTATAACAGGAGAGGTTGTATCATTATTCGTCCAATTATTGGGAAGAGTTCCAGCTCCAAAATCTTCTGACCAAATAATATTTTGAGCAGATAACGATGAACTAAACAGTATTATCAATAGACAAGTATAGACATTGAATAGCAATTTCATAAGCGTCTTAATTTTTGTATAAAACTAAAGATAGCTTTTTCGTTTTTTTTATCCCAAATTTGTATATTAAAAAATACAAAAGTACTAACTCTATGACAGATTTAGTATTTTTAAATAAAACTATACCTTTGATCAGTAGATTAAAAATAGCTCAGTTTTTTTTCTCATTCAAACTCGATAAATGAAAAGATTGAAGAAAGAAATTCTTACAAAAAACTTCAAAAAATAAACCCATGAAACTCATTAAAATTGGATTATTTATCACACTTCTATATCTACTCATTCAAAATGATTTAATAGTAACCTCTCAATTCGAGACATCGAAGGTTTCAGAAACGAGTAATACGAGTAGTACTCTAAAGTTTTCGGGAGACAAACCAACCGCTTATAAATTGTTCATCAACTTTGAAGAAGAAAATTATTCTCATATTCAGACGCTCAATAATGGGGAGACAGAAATTCATGTGAAAGTTTCAGGAAAACCAGTTATCTTATATTTTGGAGTGTTTGTAATAATAAAGGTAGAATATGTCTGTCAAATTGGTGGTCCACCTAATCAAAAAAATTATTCCAAGCTTAGTGGAACTTTAAACTATCAAAAAAACATTAAAATCATAGGACAAAAATCACATAAAAAAGTTATCAAAAAACTTCATCAAGATGTGATTAAAGCCATCTTAAAACAATTGAAATAATATGGATTTTGCAATAATAATTGTCAT
>CAKZLL010000009.1 GCA_937125475.1 uncultured Saprospiraceae bacterium
AGATCCAACTTTAAGAGTAAGAACAGATGAAAATACAGGTCAAACGGTATTAAGTGGAATGGGAGAGTTACACTTAGAGATTATCATTGATCGTATGAGACGTGAGTTCAAAGTTGAAATCAATCAAGGTAAACCTCAAGTTAACTATAAAGAGGCTTTAACTAAAATGGTTTCTCATAGAGAAAAATTGAAGAAGCAATCAGGTGGTTCTGGTTTATTCGCAGATATGGAATTTGAATTAGGCCCTGCCGATGAAGAGTTCTTAGAAAGTGAAGATTTTAAAAACGGAAAAACCAAAATTCAATTTATCTGGGGTATCGTCGGTGGTTCAATTGACAAAAACTATGTCAAGCCAATTACAGATGGTTTCGTATCTATGATGAATGAAGGTATTTTAGCAGGATATAATATTGACTCGATGAGAGTTAGAGTATATGATGGTTCTATGCACTCGGTGGATTCAAAGCCAATTGCATTTGAATTATGTGCTAAAGAAGGTTTTAGAGCAGCAGCAAATAAAGCAAAACCAGTATTGATGGAGCCTATTATGAAAATGGAAGTAACTACTCCAGAAGAATATATGGGTGGAATCATTGGTGACTTGAACCGTCGTCGTGGTCTTGTAAAAGGACAAGAAACTAAAAATAACGCAACAGTTATTAAGGTAGATGTTCCTTTATCAGAAATGTTTGGTTATGTAACACACTTACGTACTATTTCTTCTGGTCGTGCTTCTTCTGCAATGGAATTTTCTCATTACGTAGCAGCACCTAGAAATATTGCTGCAAAAGTAATTGAAGAGTCTAAAAAATAATTTAAAAAATATTGGCTGTTGATTAATTTAATTAACAGCCAATAAATATTAACTTTTAATAAATTGAAAATTGACTATTATATGTTTTAATCGTCAACAATCAATTATCAAAAAGGGGTCATGAATCAAAAAATTAGAATCAAACTTCGTTCTTACGACCATAACTTGGTTGATAAGTCAACGGAAAAAATCGTGAAGACGGTTCGTAATAGTGGAGCCGTAGTGACAGGACCGATTCCGCTGCCCACTGAAAAGAAGATTTATACAGTCTTACGTTCACCGCACGTCAATAAGAAGTCGCGTGAACAGTTTCAGTTGCGCACCCACAAACGCTTGATCGAAATTTACACGCCAACTCAAAAAACGGTAGATGCTCTATCGAAATTAGAGTTACCAAGTGGTGTAGATATTCAAGTGAAGTTAACTTAATAATTAAGTTCAAAACAAAAAATGACTTCAAAACTTGAAGTTAGAATTGAATTTTAATTGATTTTTTAACCAGCGTAAACTGAATAAAAATGCAAGGACTAATTGGTAGAAAAATAGGAATGACCAGCATTTTTGATGAAGAGGGCAAGAATATCGCTTGTACGGTGATAGAGGCTGGTCCCTGCGTAGTAACGCAAGTAAAAACCGCGGATAACGACGGTTATGATGCCATTCAAGTAGGTTTTGGTGAAAAGAAAGAAAAAAGCACCACTCAACCTTTACAAGGGCATTTCAAAAAAGCAGATACAACACCTAAAAAGAAGGTAGTAGAATACCGTGATTGTGAATTAGATGTGAATTTAGGTGATGTTTTGACAATAGAAAGCGTATTTGAGGAAGGTGATGGCGTAAATGTTATCGGTACTTCTAAAGGTAAAGGTTTTCAAGGTGTTGTAAAACGCCACAAGTTCCGTGGTGTAAATGATGCTACTCACGGTCAGCACAATCGTCAAAGAGCCCCAGGTTCTATTGGTGCAGCTTCTTATCCTGCGAAAGTAATTAAAGGGATGAAAATGGCTGGTCGTATGGGCGGTAAACGTGTGAAAGTTCGTAATTTATATATTGTAAAGATGCTTCCTGAGAAGAACTTATTGCTTATTAATGGAGCAATACCAGGACATAAAGGCTCTTTCGTCATCATCGAAAAGTAATCTGGATATGAAAGTTGAAGTATTAAATATACAAGGCGAGAAAACAGGTAGAGAAATTGACCTACCAGACGGTGTTTTCGGTATTGAACCTAATGAGCACGCAGTTTATCTTGCAGTAAAACAATACAGAGCGAACCAAAGACAAGGCACGCACAAATCAAAAGAGCGTGGTGAAATCAAAGGTTCTACGAAAAAAATAAAGAGACAAAAGGGAACAGGTACAGCTCGTGCGGGTAGTATCAAATCTCCTATCTTTAGAGGTGGAGGTCGTATTTTTGGACCAAAACCACATACTTACAATGTTGCATTAAACAAAAAAGTAAAATCATTAGCACGTAATTCTGCATTGTCTAGCAAAATGGCTAAACAAGGAGTTGTTGTTGTAGAAGATTTTTCTTTTGATGCGCCAAAAACTAAAGCATATTTAGATGTTTTAGCTGGTCTTCAAGTTGATGACAAGAAAACATTGGTAGTAACGGCTGATTATGACAAAACAGTATATTTGTCAGGTCGTAATTTGTCTTACAGTTCTGTAATGTCTGCTAAAGACTTAAATACTTATGCAATTTTAAATGCAAATAGTATTGTCTTAACAGAAGGATCTGTAGCAAAAATCAAGGAATTATTTGCTTAAAGTTTATAAATTGGTAAGACCATGGCAAAAGGAATTTTAATTAAGCCACTTATCTCTGAAAAGGCTGAAATGTTATCAGAAAAGTTAAATCAAGTTACTTTTTTGGTAGATAGAAAAGCAAATAAGATTGAGATAAAAAAGGCAGTCGAAGCTTTATATAGTGTAAGTGTAAGTAATGTAAGAACAATCACTATGCCTTCTAAACAACAAACACGCTTTACAAAAGCAGGTTTGCAAAAAGGAAGAACTAGTGCTTACAAAAAAGCAATCGTTTCTGTAGAAGGAGAGGATACTATTGATTTCTTCGACGAAATTTAAGAATAAATAAAATCTTTGTAGGCATTTTGTCTCGTATGAAATGCCTATTAAAAGAATTTTTTTAACAACTGATTTCTAGTGGATGAATGAGTAAAATAATATTCCGCTGACTAGTATATCACGATAAGTTAGTTAAAAATGCCTGTTAAAAAGTACAATCCGGTTACACCCGGAACAAGATTCAGAGTTGGTAATACTTTCGCTGAAATCACAACAAGCAAGCCTGAGAAGAGTTTGTTGGCGCCACTAAAGAAATCTGGTGGTCGTAACAATCAGGGTAGAAGAACTGCTCGACATAGAGGAGGAGGACACAAGCGTAGGTATCGTATCATGGATTTCAAAAGAGATAAATATGGTATGAATGCAAGTGTATTATCTATCGAATATGATCCGAACCGTACTGCATTTATTGCATTGGTTCAGTATGAAGATGGAGAGAAAAAATACATCATTGCACCTAATGGCTTGAAAGTAGGGGCTGTTATTCGCTCTGGCGATGATGCAAAACCAACAGTGGGGAATACTATGTTCTTAAGGGATGTTCCTTTGGGTTCTAATATTCATGCAATTGAATTAACACCAGGAAAAGGCGCAGTGCTAGCAAGAAGTGCAGGGACGTATGGTGTTTTAGTGGGACGTGAAGGTAAGTATGCAATTGTAAAATTGCCTTCTGGAGAAGCACGCAGAATCTTATTGACTTGTAGAGCAACTATTGGCTCGACTTCTAATCCAGATCATCAACTTCAAGTCTTAGGTAAGGCTGGTCGTAAGCGTTGGTTAGGTCGTCGTCCGAGAACAAGAGGTGTTGCGATGAACCCAGTAGATCACCCAATGGGTGGTGGTGAAGGTAAATCTTCTGGAGGTCACCCGCGTTCAAGAAATGGACAAATGGCGAAAGGACAGAAAACGCGTAATCCTAAGAAATCGTCAAGTCGTTTAATTATTTCAAAACGTAAAAAGTAAGCTAGTTCACAGTTTCTGATAACTAGAAACTAGGAATCAGAAACTTAATAACAAGCATATAAAATATAAGATTATGCCAAGATCATTAAAGAAAGGGCCTTATGTTTTTCACAAGCTATTGACTAAGGTCGAAGCATCAAAAGGTTCTAAAAGAAAAAAAGTGATAAAAACTTGGTCTAGAAGTTCAATGATTATTCCTGACTTCGTAGGTGAAACGATTGCTGTTCATAATGGCAAGACTTTCGTACCAGTTTATGTTACTGAAAACATGGTAGGTCATAAGTTAGGGGAATTCGCTCCGACTAGGAACTTTAGAGGCCATGGAGGTAAGAAGAAGAAATAATTTTTGATGTTTTCTTAATATTTAAGAATAATGGAAGCAGTAGCGAAATTAAAAAATTGCCCAATGTCAGCTCGCAAAATGCGACTTGTGGTAGATATTATCAGAGGTACTGATGTTGACAAGGCTCTCAATATATTAAAATTTACTCGCAAAGAAGCGGCTACATGGCTTGAGAAAGTTGTTGTATCAGCCATTTCTAATTGGGAAGTAAAAGCAGGGGAAACCTTCGATGCTGATGAGTTTGATCTTTATGTCAAAGAAGCTTTTGTTGATGAAGGTCCTACTTTAAAGCGCTTTAGACCAGCTCCTTTTGGACGCGCACATCGCATTCGTAAACGTACTAATCATATTACTATCGTAGTTGCTAATCGTTTGGCACTTCCTGCTGACGAGGCAAATGAAGATGAGTATGATGATGCAGTAGAAATCGTTAACGATGCTGAAGCTGTAGTTATTGATAATCAAGAAGATAAAGAATAATCATAAATGGGACAGAAGACAAATCCAATAGGCAATCGTTTAGGAATTATCCGTGGCTGGGATTCTAACTGGTATGGAGGTAAAGATTACGCTAAAAACGTAGTAGAAGACCAAAAAATCAGAAATTATCTTAAAGCCAGAATTAGAAAAGGCGGTATTGCTAGAATAATCATCGAGCGTACGTTAAAGCGTATTACTGTGACTATTCACACTTCTCGACCTGGTATCATTATCGGTAAAGGAGGTTCAGAGGTAGATCAAATTCGCGAAGAATTGAAAAAACTGACTAAAAAGGAAGTTCAAATCAATATCGTTGAAATTCGTAAGCCAGAACTAGATGCTGCTATTGTCGGTGAAACGATTGCAAAGCAAATTGAAGCACGTATCAATTATCGTCGTGCTATCAAAATGGCTATTCAATCTACTATCCGCGCAGGTGCACAAGGTATCAAAGTTCGTATCTCTGGTCGTTTGAATGGTGCTGATATGGCACGTTCGGAAGAGTATAAACAAGGTCGTACACCTTTACATACTTTCCGTGCTGATATCGACTATTCTTTACAAGAAGCTTTAACTATCTATGGTAAAATAGGTGTGAAGGTTTGGATCTGTAAAGGAGAAGTATTTGGGAAAGTTGATCTTTCTCCAAATGTCGGTAATAAGAAAGATGCCCGTGGTGGTCGTGGTCGTGGTCGTGATAACCGAGGTGACCGTGGTGGTCGTCGACGTAACAACAATCGTGGTGGCGGAAGAAGAAATAATAAAGAATAGTACAAGCCGTAAACAGCTTGCTATTTTATAAAAAAGAAATCATATTGATTTCTCAACGAAATTCACTATCTTTGCCGAGCTTTTCGGTGAAGAGTAGTTGATGGTTGATTATTATTACAGAATTAATATAATTTTTACGCGATGTTACAACCAAAGCGAACGAAATATAGAAAGACGCATGGCGGTCGAGTAAAAGGTTTGGCTCATAGAGGATCAAGCGTAGCTTTCGGTTCTTTTGGACTGAAAACTTTAGACGCTGGTTTGCTAACCAACCGTCAAATCGAATCTGCCCGTATTGCGATGACCCGTTATATGAAACGTGAGGGGAAAGTTTGGATTAGAATTTTTCCAGACAAACCAATGACTAAAAAGCCTCAGGAAGTACGTATGGGTAAAGGTAAAGGGGCACTTGACCATTGGGTCGCAGTAGTGAAACCTGGACGTATCATGTTTGAATTAGATGGTGTACCTAAAGAAGTAGCGCAAGAAGCTCTTCGTTTAGCTGCTCAAAAACTACCAGTACAAACTAAGTTTGTTGTGCGTAGAGATTTTGTGGAAGGTTCTATCTAATAATAATTTGATAGCGATTAAAAAGAAAAGTAATGGCAAACGAATTTAAAAGTTATAGCGCGGAAGACTTACAATATGAGTTGGAAAGTGCACAAGTTAAATATCAAAAGCTAAGATTCGATCATACTACTTTAGGTTTGGAAAATCCTAAAATTTTGACTGAAGTTAGAAGAGATATAGCTCGTATCAAAACTGAATTGCGCGGACGCGAAATTTCTGCAATGGATGCAGAACAATTAGCTGGTCGTACAAAAATCAGAAATAGAAGAAGAGACGGGCGTTAGTGTTAATATTATTGCAAACGATTATATACTGAAATAGCAATGACAGAGGTAAAAAATACCGAAGCGAAAGCAACTAATCGGAAACAGCGTATAGGCGTTGTCGTCAGTACAAAAATGGATAAAACCATTACAGTATTGGTTGAACGTAGATTGCGTCACCCTATTTACGGTAAGTACGTAAAGAAGACCAAGAAATTCGCAGCTCATGATGAGCAGAATTCTTGTAATGAAGGGGACAGAGTGCAAATCGAAGAATGCCGTCCGTTAAGTAAGCGTAAACGCTGGAATTTAGTAGAAATCATAGAAAGAGCTAAATAATCATGATACAGCAAGAATCTAGATTAAGAGTTGCCGATAATAGTGGAGCAAAAGAAGTACTTTGTATTAAAGTACTTGGTGGTTCAAAACGCCGCTATGCTTCTATTGGTGACAGTATTGTAGTGACGGTTAAAGATGCAAGCCCAGGCGGTAACGTCAAGAAAGGGGTAGTATCTAAAGCTGTTGTCGTAAGAACGAAAAAAGAAATTCGTCGTAAAGATGGTTCTTATATTCGTTTTGATGATAATGCAGTAGTTTTATTAAACGACGCAGATGAACCAAGAGGTTCTCGTATATTCGGACCTGTAGCGCGTGAATTGCGTGATAAAGATTATATGAAAATTGTTTCATTGGCTCCTGAAGTTTTATAGTTATGGGAAAGAAAAAGAAATTTGAAACTAAGCGTTTCCTACCTAAAATCCATGTCAAAAAAGGTGATACAGTACGTATCATGGCTGGCGCTGATAAAGGTACAGAAGGCGAAGTTCTTGAAGTGTTCCGTGATAAGTACCGTGCTATTGTAGCACAGGCTAATCTAGTGCTAAAGCATAAAAAACCAACGGAAACAAGTGAAGGCGGTATTGTGGAAGAACCAGCATCTATTCATATTTCTAATTTGATGGTAGTTGCTAACGGAACTGCTTCTAAAGTTGGAAGAAAATTGAACGATGCTGGTAAGTTAGTACGTTATTCAAAAAAGACTGGGGAGGAAATTAAGTAATGAGTTATTCACCAAGACTTCAAGAAAGGTATAACGACGAGATCGTTAAGACATTGACAGAAACTTTTAAGTATAAATCGTCAATGAAAGTACCTAAGTTAGAAAAAATAGTTATCTCACAAGGTTTAGGAGAAGCTGTTGCCGATAAGAAAATTATCGATGCTGCCATCAAAGATTTATCAATCATTGCTGGTCAACAAGCAGTTGCTACTATATCTAA
>CAKZLL010000010.1 GCA_937125475.1 uncultured Saprospiraceae bacterium
GATCTTAGCCCATTTTAGTTCACCGCGCTAAAGCAGCGGTGCAATTGAAAAGATTAATAAATTTATGTTACAGTGTACTTAATTTGCTGCAATGGGCAAATTAAGTAGCCGCCGTATAAGTCTATTAACAATTTATGGTAATCCGAAACCTGATTGGCTCATGGGCATTCAGAATGCGTTGAGTTGGAAAGGGTTTACATTGAGTGGATTTATCATCAAGATAGCGCTTTATATTAGGGTAAATTTGATGCGCCTTTGGCTTTTATTTAACGGAATTAAAATTTATAGAAGCAGAAACTCAGTTGCGTTTAGGCAAAATCGCTGAGGCTGAAATGAGTTTTCAAACAGCGGTATTAGCTAATTTTGATCAATTAAATTTATTCTCTTCAACTAATCTAACCTACATTAATCAGCATATTCACTTTACTAATTGCCCAACTTTTGAGGATAAACTAGTTTGGTTAATCTAGGAAAAACATATTGCGTTATTTGCAAAAAATCCAATAGAAGCATGGGGTGGTTATCGTAGAACGGGGTATCCAATATTGGCTGTTCCGCCAAATGCTAATCCAAGATTTAATCCAAATTTGATTATTCCGAGGCGATATTTATATCCAATTAGCGAGCGAACAGCGAATGAAAATAATTTAAATGAAGCTATTTTAAGGCAAGGTGGACATTTGTTGAATGTGGATTTTTGGGTAGGAATTGGATTTTTTAAAAGTAAAAACCTCTGTGTTTTTGCACAGAGGTTACAGTCAAAGGGAGGTCAATTATCCTATTTTTTCAAAACCAATATTAAAAGTTTCATTTTGTTTTTGGTGTTAATTTTTACTTAACGACAACACGACCATTACACCTCGAATTTGCTCTATGACAAGTAGTACCTCTACCAGAAGTTTTTTGATCAAACTTATAAGTATAATTATGCGAACAACTTAGTTTTGCCCTGCTGTTAGATCGGATGGTTGTACTATTACGAGAACCTTCTTGATAAACATAAATATCTTTTCCAGTTCGATTTTCAATAGTAACAGTTTTTGCATCATTTCGAGCATCCATTCTTTCCATTCGTTTTTGGTGCTCTTTCAGTTTTTTATATTCAGGCGAAGCTTTAATTTTATCATTATAGGCTTTTATTTCGGCTGCGTCTTTTTTCTTTGCCGCTTCTAAATTATCATCCTTCTTTTTTTCTGTGGCTGTTCTCCCATTTTGTTTAGATTTCATGGTAACTAAATAATCTGTAATAAACTTATCTAAGTTTTTACTTTGCAGTTCTTTATGGGCAGCTCCATAACTCATCGCGTTAAGATTATCTTTTAATGCCTTTAATCTCTTTCTTAGAGACATTTTTTTCTTTTTGCCTTTAGTCTCTTTTTTCTTTTCAGCACCTTGTTTTACTTTAATAAAAACTTTGCTAATACCTTTAAAAGAAGTTCCATCATCAGACATTCTATTAACGATGAATACATAATCGCCAATAGCAATAAGTCCTTCTTTGTTTGTTCTATCTCTCATTACACTTTCATAAGGATAACCAACACATGTTGCATATCCTTGAAGAGCATTCATTGATTTTAGGGTTTTACCTGTGGACTCCCCTTTTTCTATAACAGCTTTACAACTGTATCCTTCTCCAGTAGGAAGATATTGGAGATTAAATTTGACGGCTAAATCTCGTTTAGAAATTTCATAAACACCATCTCCATCTGTATCTTGAACTAACGAAAACCTGTGGTATTCATCCGTTGTAGAAATGTTGCTAAATAAATTATTTTGAGCATTTGATATGACAAAAGTTCCGCATAGAACTAAAATTAAAAATAATGTTTGTTTCATCTTTTTGTTTTTTATTAATAATCATACAAATATGAAAGGAAGCAAGAGGTATTCCGAATGGCAGTTCATGAAATGTAATGATGACTTCATGAAATGTAGTTTCGAGCTTAAGAAGCGTAAATATTTTTTGTTGAAAAATCGCAAGACGAAACAAATACCTCTGACCTAATTAATTATTATTGTTTTATAAATCGGTTGGTTCTCATACCATTTTTAGTAGATATTCTCAATACATAAATACCTCGTACTAAGTTGGAAACATTGACGCTTTGGGCAGTAGTATTAGCAATTGATTGAACTACTCTTCCCGAAAAATCAATAATTGTGATTCCTGTAATTTCCTCGTTGTCTAATTCAAAAAATAATTGGTTTTGAACTGGATTTGGATAAATCTTAATGGCAGTTTTATTTTGGGGTGCTATATCATTTACTCCTACCGATACGTCTGAGAATTTAAGCAAAACAGCATCTCTAGAACCATCCGTTACTAAAGAATCTATGCCTGTTGTTGGGTCAAAATCTATATCGTATGCAAAAGATCCACTGACATATACATTACCATCAGGATCAATTTCTAATCCTCTGGCTATATCATTATCAATATTTCCATAAGTATGAACCCATTCAAAATTTCCTGTTGAATCTAATTTATGAAAATACATATCATAACTAGGGCCTACGGCAGTATGATTAACTACTCCCGTATTGGGATCAAAATCCGTAACATCACTGTAACGACCTACAGTATAAACATCTCCATTAGCACTAACTTCTACTCCAAGTGATTGTTCAAGGCCAGAACTTCCAAAAGTTTTTGCCCAAACTAAATCTTTATTAGGCGTATATTTTACAACATAACTATCCTGATCACCATTAGATGTGCGGCTGTCCATACCTGATTTCATATCAAAATCGGCAGTTCCTTTATAGAAACCTGTTAAATAGATGTTTTCATTTGCATCTAATTCCATGTCATACGTTTCCATATCAGCAGCATTATCTATCGAAAAGGCATTAACGAAATCTCCTTGAGCATCTAACTCTAAAAGATATATACTATAACCTCCAACTGAGGATAAAGAAAATGTGCCTGTACCTGGATTAGCATCCATGATATTTCGGTATCTTCCTGAAAACAGCATATGATTGTTTGCTTTTATTGCTACTCCTCTACCAGCATTTATTCCAGTACCGCCAATCGAACTAATCCAACTCAAATTACCTGATAGATCTATTTCCATAAAAAAAACATCTGTCTTATCTCCACTTGCTGAAGTTATGGTTGTAGGTGTTCCAGCTACATCTACCGTCATATCATATGTAAAACCGCCTGTGATGACGAGGTCGTCATTACCATCTTTTTCTTGTCCTCCAAAAGCATCATTTCCAGTGCCACCAAAAGTATTTACCCATAAAAAATCACCATTGGCATCAAGTGCTAAAACAAATACATCATATCCTCCATTTGATGTTTTGAAATGAGTTGGAGTGCCTGGATTAAAATCTACGGAGTCTTGAAAAGTGCCTGAAATGATTATATGTGTACCATAATCATTTATCATTCTTCCGAAATCATTGCCAGTGCCTCCAACTGTTTTGCCCCAAAGGAAATTACCATTCTCATCTAATTTTTGGATATAGACATCATGATCACCATTACTAGTAAAACTAAGTGTCCCTGAACTTGGGTCTAAATCAGTTGACGATGTAAAAGAACCTGTAGAATAAATATCCGTACCAATAGAACTAACGGATAAACTCTGGTCATGACTTGTTCCTTCAATTTGGCTTGCCCATTGGTAAGCTTGTGCATTGGCGGCTAACATTACGCATACCGCGAAAAGAGATAGTAATATTTTTTTCATAGTTTTTTTGTTTTAAAAAGGGCTGTTTCTAAGTAAAAACACCGCTTTTTTACTGAAAAATAATTATTATTGTTTTATAAATCGATTGGTGGAAACACCATTTTTAGTAGAAATATTTAATAGATAAATACCTTGTGGTAAGTTGGAAACATTGATACTTTGGATAGTAGTATTAGCAATTGATCGAACTACTTTTCCAGAAAAATCAATAATGGTAATTGCTGTTATTTCTTCGTTTTCTAATTCAAAAAATAATTGATCTTGGACTGGGTTTGGATAAATCTTAGTTCTGTTTTTCTCTAATTTTGATGTTCCAACAGTAGCGCAATTCAAACTAAAACTTGTCTGTGCATCAATAGATGTCCAATTAGTAGTACTCCAAGCCACATCATCTACTTGAATACAAGTAAGGTTGGGATTACTATTTGCAGCAAAGAAAGTTAAATTGTTGTTGTTACCATTTGCTACATTTAAACTTGTTAATTGATTCACACTACAACTTAACGTTGTTAAATTAACATTTGCAGAAAGGTCTAAACTTGTTAATTGATTGAAAGGTAAAAACAAACTTGTTAGACTAGCATTTGCAGAAACATCTAAGCTTGCTAATTGATTTTGAGAACAATACAAGGTTGTTAAATTAGCATTTGCAGAAACATCTAAACTTGTTAATTGATTTTCTTTACAATAGAAGATTGTTAAATTAATGTTTGCAGAAACATTTATACTTGTTAATTGATTGTTATTGGAGTATAATTGAGTTAAAGCTGTAAACGTTTCTATTCCTGTTAAATCTGAAATAGATAAATTAGAACAGTCAATTGTTCCTGTAAAAGCAGTTGCTTCACTAGTTTGAATTGCAGTATCGCCATTGGTATTAATATCAGTATTCCCAACTAAATATGCTTTAAAATTGGCATCTGGAATGTTTACATTTTGTGCATTGGCATTTATAATAATAGTTGCTAGAATTAAAATAGAAAGTAAGCCTTGTTTCATTTTGTAGTTTGTTTAAATGAATAATGAGCCACAAAACTGAGGTATTCTTTCTTTCAAGTCAAGATATTTGATCAACGATTTTTGCCATGTCGAAATCTGTTTTTGCCACGAGACGACCGTTCTTGCCACTCAGAAAACGATTCCTGCCATGAAGCAACTATTTTTGCCAATTAGCCAACCATTTCTGCCAAAACAGTTGGTTTTAAAATCATAAAATGTTGATTTATAGTGTGTTAGTTTTTTGATAAAAAATGTTCGTGAAGATTTTAAAGAGAAAGGCTTGTTCCAAATCTTTTCTTATATATTTTTTGCAAATGACTAGTATTTTTAAATCCTACTTTTTTAGTTAATTGATTTAAGGAGATAAATTTATGGTGTTCCACGAGTGAGCGAACATGAAGTAATTTTATTTCTCTTATAAATTGATTAGGCGTTAAACCAGAATTAGCTTTTATTTTTCGATATAATGTTCTTTCAGGCAAGTTTAAAGATTCCACTAAATCGGGTACACCGAATAAAGGATTGTCAATATTTTCTTCTACAATCAATCTACTTTTTTTAATTAAATCACTTTCTGGAATGACTATTTCTTCTTTCTGAAAAAGAGCGGCTTCTTCTTTTCGATAATTGGTTCTATTTTTTGAATTCAATAACGAATGGCGTAGTCGATACAATAATTCTTCTTCGATGAAGGGCTTGGTTAAGTAATCATCAATGCCCAAAGCCAACACATCTAACTTGCTTTTGATGTCAGCTCTTGCGGTTATGACCAATATCGGGAAAGTATATTTCCTTTTTTTTACTTGTTCAATGAGTTCATAACCGTTCATTTTGGGCATCATATAATCGGTTATCAACGCATCAACAGGATTATTTTTTAATATTTCTAATGCTTCTTCTCCATTAATTGCTTCAATAACATTGTAGTCGGTTAAAATAGAACTCAAATATTCCCTCATTTCAGTATTGTCATCAACCAATAATAAAGTAGGTTTTTCTGTGTCAATGTTTATGTTAGATTTAGGCGATATATCTATTGCATTGACATGAGTTTTTGGTAAAGTAATGCTGAAAGTTGCGCCTTTTTCTTTATTTTGGAATGCCTTAATATCTCCTTTTAATAGCTGTATCACTTCTTTACAAAATGCTAAACCAACACCGCTTCCGCTTGCATTATTAATGTCGTTATTGACTTGATAAAAACGATTAAATATTTTTTCCTCTTCTCCTAAAGTTATTCCAATACCATTATCTTTTATATTAATACTTATTTGATCGTCAGTATCTGTAATAAAAATAGTTACATTACCGCCTTTTGGAGTGTATTTAGCCGCATTCACTAAAATATTACCAATCACTCTTTCAAAATAGAGTTTGTCTATTTCTGCATAAACAAATTTTTCAGGCAGAGCATATTCAAAATGAATACCTTGTTCCTCGAACAATGGTCTAAACGTCAGGTATTGTTTTTGAATAACTTGATTGATCGCATGCGACTCCCAACTTAATGCTAACGTATTTGTCTCTGCTTTACTGACATCAATAATATCATTAATCAGGTTTTCAATCTTGTTGGAATGAATTAAAATCTTATCTAATTTCTCTTGAATTTCGTTGAGTGCATTCGTCTTTTTTGCACCAAATACATTTCCTTTAATCAAAGTTAATGGCGTTCTTAACTCATGAGTAATATTGATAAAAAAATGTGTTTGAAATTCGTTCAACTCTTTTAATTCATAGGCTTGTTGCTCAATTTTAACCTTATCTTTCTCTATTTGTTCTCTATCCTGCTCTAAAATCAGTTCGTTTTTGGTATTTTCATCTTTGAAATATTTAAACATTAGAAATATCATAATAAACAAATTGGGCATAGATATAGCCGATGCTGTGCGTGTAGCAGGGTATACATGAAGAAATTCGGGAACAACTGAAAAACAAAAAATAGCTATTCCTAAAAAAAAGTAGTGATAGCTATTCTTATTTAAAAAAAGTAAAGAAAAAATAGGAATTAAGATGTAGAAAAATTCTATCTGTTGCCCTTTTACTAAAAAATTACTTAAAGTAAAAAAATATAAAAATCCTGATGAGATGAATAGAAGTTTTGCTGCCTTATATTTTCCTTTATATTGAAGATATTGCATTAACATTAGGCTCAAAAACTGTATGATATGAGTACTTGAAGTAACCAAAAAGTATTTTTGATTAAAAAGAAAATTTGTAATAAGGAAAAGTAGGATAACTATATACCAAGTAATACAAATGATATTAAGTAATCTGATTGTTTTTGTATTGTGCCTAGTTAAAGTTGTTTTTGTTCCAATGTTTGTTAACCTAGTAAATAGTTTCATAATTTAATTTTGAATCATTTTGTTGGGAGTTGTTTTTTAATTGGTTGGTAATAGATTATATAATATAATATATAATCAAATTTTACTGAAAATTGTTTGCTTATTCTCAATAGACTTATTATTCTTCAAAGAGTAACAAATCTAATTGCTGAAAAAAATCTAAATGTACTATTTTTTTCCACTTTGCAAAAAGTGCCACACCGCCCAATATATTAGTATTTCTTGTGCGCTCCTTTAGGTGGAGAATCAAAAAATTGTTTTACTAACACTTTGTTTGCTGTGTGGTAGCCTCGGCTTAATCGCACAAAGAACTGTGACAGGAACAGTGACCGACAAAAGCGGAGAGCTTATGATTGGGGTCAATATCCTTGAAAAAGGCACTTCAAATGGTGCTTCAACAGGGGTAGATGGAAAATATTCCATCAATGTTATTGGATCAGATCCTATTTTAGAATTTTCTTACACAGGTTATAAAACCGTTGAAGTAACAGTAGGCGCTAAAAGCGTTATTGATCTTGTTATTGAAGAAAATTCAGAAGTCATTGACGAATTAGTTGTCAGTGCATTAGGTTTTAAACAAAATAAAGATGAATCCCAGTCTAATTTACTCATAACTGTATCTTTTTTCTAAGTTAAGTAATTTTACTTTGACACAGTTTTTTGAACAGTCCCGCTTATGAATAAACGAAAGCCGTGTTAGTTTCGAAAACTAACACGGCTTTTTCTTTGATCATTTGCTCGGAACTTGTTCTTCTTTTTCAATCTCCTCTTCAATGCCCAATTTTTTAAATAAAATACTGCGTAAAGCTTTTAATATTTTTACTACTTCAAAAATACCATCATCTGTGGTGGAATAGTCTTTACTAATCGTATATTCTTTTCCTTTTAATACCATAAAATACCAAAACCGTCCAACGACATAACAACCATAAATCACGGAATTATCTTCATTTTGCTGTTGACCAATGAGCATTGCAGCTAGATTTTGAGCCGCAGGATCACCACTACTATTGATATCTTTTTTATATTCTTGAAAAGCAAAAAATGGCATTTCTGGCTCTTGAAAACCACTGGCTAAAATACCATCTGGTTTACCTATCAATTCATAATTATCAATCACGCCACTCAAAGGGCGTTGAGCAAATAAATTTAAACGATAAGGAATAGTAAATTTAACTAAGTTTAAAATTGGTCCAATAAAACCAAGAGACAATTCCTGTTCATTCCAAACTTCAAGATTGTCTAATAATCTACCTTGATAAAATTTAGAAATAGTAATTTCTTCTTTATTAAGTGAAGGTAAATCAGAAAGCCAATTATTTAATATTTTATTATTTGAAACTTTTCGCAATCCAAAGAGTTTGTATAACTTTTGTTGCGTCATTTGGTTCATGTATAGCTTTTCTTTTTCCATAATTATTAAGCTTTAAGGACTAGATTTACATAAAAATACGGCTTTTTACTGGCTTAATCAAGGATGATTTACAATATAAAAGCCGTGTCAGTTATTAAAACTAACACGGCTTTTATCTTATTCGTTTACTAATGAATAGTTTTTTTTAAAAAATTAGGATAGAATAACTCTTGAAAATCTCCAATAAGTAATAATCCTCTCAACCATTGTATTATAAGCTTTCATACCAAAAGGCTTGGCAAAATATCCCGCAATTTGATAATGATAACACTTTTCTATATCTTTTTCATTCTCAGAAGTTGTTAGAATGATTGTAGGAATGCGCTGGAGCGTCGGATCTTTTTTAATTTGTTCCAAAAATTCCAAACCATTCATAATAGGCATTTTCAAATCTAATACAATGATTTTGGGCAAATGATGCCTGTTTTTATTCAAAAATGTCAAACCTTCTTCGCCATTCATAGCAATTTCAACCTTATTAGTATATTGATTGGTTTCGAGTGCCATTTTGAAACGCATGATTTCAAGTTTGCTATCTTCGACATATAAAATATAGGAAAGATCGTTTGTCATTATTATTGTGTTGCTGATTTAGCAAAGCTAAATGTAAATTCAGTAAATTCGTTCACTACTGAATTAACAGAAATCGTACCTTGATATTGATTTATAATTTTTTTGACCAAAGAAAGACCAATTCCTGTCCCTTGTTGTTTTGTATCTGCCGTTTCAAAAATGGCAAATATCTTAGAAAAGTATTTTTGTTCAATACCTTTTCCATTATCTTTAACTTTAAAAATCCAATAATTATCATCCTCTAAAGCTGTAACAGTAATTAGCCCTTCTTCTTTATTAATATAACGAACCGCATTGTCAATGAGATTACTAAAAACCTGTTGCAATTTTGTTTTGTTCGCAATAATTGTAGGAAAGTTTCCCTTTAATTCTACTTTAATATGAAGCGGAATGACTAAAAATTGAATACATTCATCTACCAAATCAGTAATTGAAAAACTTTGTCTCTGTTCCTGTAAGCTATTAACTTTTGAATAAGCAATGACATTATCAATCAGCGTGTACATTTTGAGTACTTGTGCTTTCATCATTTCATGAAATTCCTTGACTTCATCATCTAATTCGTATCGCTCTAACCAATTCAGAATAGTATTAATTCCTGTGAGCGGAGATTTTAAATCATGAGAAACAACATGAGCAAAATTTTCAAGACTTTCATTGACCTCTTTCAAATGATGGACAAGCATCGCCCTTTTTTGCTCTGCTATTTTTTTATCATGGATATTTTCAATAATTGCCAAATGATATTTAATCACTCCATTTTCATCTCTAACAGGAGAAACGTGTGTATTCGCCCAAAAAAAAGTATTATTTTTTCGCTTATACCGTTTTTCCATTGTGAAATTTCCAATCTGTTTCTCTTGTAAAGCCTCAGTGTTTGTTATAGAGGATTCTACATCATCCTTATAACTTACATCTTCGATATGAAGTCCAATTACATCTTCTAATTTATAGCCTAGAAGCTGTGCAAAAGTCTCATTTGCTTTAAGTATTTTACCATGAAGTGTTAGAACTGTTCCCATCACCGAATTTTGAAACAAAGTGAAACGCTGTGCTTCACTCTCTTTTAATTCACTAACTTTTAGCTCTAGTGTTGAATTAATTCTATTATTTAGATCTTCTAGTTCTTGGTTTTTTAAAAACAGCTCTCTAGATTTATTTTCAAGAATTTTTTCAGCTTGTTCGCGAGCGGCATTAGCTCTTTTTAGCCTTTTTTCTAAAATATTTGACATATGAATAGTTGTCAATAACGGATGAATTATTCAAATCTTATATCTTTTAAACAAAAATGATTTGATTTAAAAAATGTATAGTAGATCAAATTATTTTTGTTCTTAGATGTTTATTCCTTTTTAATAATAAAGTTAACCCAACTTCCATCTTCTTGTACATATTCTCTAGCAATAGAAAACTTTTCATTAAAATGGTTCATAGTAGAACTAATCAAACCTTCTGCCAAATCGGGCATTTTTCTCTGAGATTTGTAAATTAATTTTAATTCATTATCCGATATTTTTTCAAATTCAAATTTGGGAAGAATCGCTTCAGGATATAATTTCTGGACTTGAACATGTATCGTATCATCAATTTTCATTAACATTTCAAAGCCAGAACTATATTCCACTAACATTTCTGGATAGCGTTTCAAGAAACCTCCAAAAAGATACTGACTAAATACAGTTAATAATTTGGGAACAGGGATTGCTGTTTTTTTATGTAAATGCGTAATTAAATTAATCATTTCACTATCATCATATGTTCCGACAGCGGTATAAATGCCTTCTGATTTTAAATCACTATTTTCTATTAGTTCTTCGGTCATTTCTAATCCGAACTTCTCGTCCACCATTTCTAAAAATTCTACGAAAATTACTCCTTTCATTGAGTTAGTTTTATTCTTTTATAAAAAAATTAGGTTCATTAACAATTTTTGCCAGAGTGAATATTTTCTTAATCCAGCGGTGGCTTGCCCCGTTGTTTTTCAAAGAGT
>CAKZLL010000011.1 GCA_937125475.1 uncultured Saprospiraceae bacterium
TTTTTACACCAATATTTTCATCAGCATAAAACCATTTAGATTCAAAAATATATTGCATTAAATTACTAATGTTGTAATCTTTGTGAAATACATTTGTAATTTCTTCTAGTCGTTTTTTATCAACTTTAGGATTTATAAAATCTAAAACTGCATCTTGTACTAAATTTGAACCATCCTCATCCACACCCAAGAAACCATAATTCACTCTTCTATATTGCAAATCGACAAATCCATTTAACTGACTAGTCAATTGATAATTCATTTTACCATACAAATTGAAATCTGTTTTGTCCGCTTCATTTTCATAATAACGATGCGGCAAAGTCGTAGTTAATGCGCTATCCGTCGAAATCACATCACCAAAATGACGACCTACATAATTATTCCAACCACCGCCCAATGTCATCGCTATTTTTTTGTCGGTACTAAAGTAATTAAGCGAGAAAACAGCACCAAATAAATCATTATCTAACCACCTTTGACGAATTAAATCCGTTGATAATGAAGGACTTATTCCATAACTGTCTGTCGAAGCACCGCCTTTATACTCTTCATAAAATCCTGCGCCTTTGGTATAATAAGCCGTTGTGTTAAAGTTTAAATTATCATTGAGTTGATTGACATAAACGAGCTGATAATGCGTTTGTTGATAATCATCGACTTGATTGTCGTAAGGCTCGCCTGGTTTGTCTGTTCCTGCGGAGTTATATGTTCTACCTAGCGTTTGCATTTCGTCCAAAGTCACGCCATTCCAAGCCTGATAAGTCACTTCTGCACCATGAAAAACATTCAATCTAAGGCTTTGATTTTTCGCATAAAAACCACCCGACAAATAATAAGAAAATAAATTAGAGCTCGCTCGATCTACATAACCATCAGATACAATACGCGAAATACGTCCATCTAAAGCGAATTTTCCACCAATCAAACCTGAGCCTAATTTTAAGGTGTTTTTTAATGTGCCAAAAGAACCACCAGCATTATTGAGTTCGGCATAAGGTTGATCATTTAGTTTAGACGAAAACAAGTTAATTGTTCCACCAAAAGAACTTCCTCCATTAGTTGAAGTTCCTACACCACGCTGAATTTGAGCGCTTTCGGTACTTGAAGCAAAATCAGGTAAATTCACCCAAAAAACACCTTGAGATTCTGCATCATTGAGCGGCACACCATTAATAGTTACATTAATTCTGGTCGCGTCAGTTCCTCTAATTCTCAGACCAGTATATCCAAAACCATTTCCTGCATCAGAATAAGTAACAACCGAAGGCGTTAATTCCAATAAATAAGGCACATCTTGCCCATAATTATTTTTTTCAATATCGGCTTTGGATAAATTTGTAAAAGTAGTTGGCGTGTTTTCGTTAGCACGAGTAGAATAGACAATGATTTCTTCTGATATAATTGTGCTTTTTTCTAGTGTTACATTTAAAAAAAGGTCTTTTTCTTCAACGATAATTGCCTTTTCCATGTCTTTGTAGCCAAGATAAGAAACGACTAAAGTATAATTGCCAGTAGCAATATTTGTAATTGTAAAATAACCATCGTCTTTAGTTTCGTCACCAGAATAGGTGTTTTTAAGTGTTACATTTGCACCAATTAGTGCCTCACCATTTTCATTTATCACTTGGCCACTGACCACAAATTGAGCAGAAAGCGTCCAGCTCATCACCATCAAAAAAAGTGTAGATAATACTTTGTACATGTTCCTAAATTTGTAGAAGCAATAATTTATTACTTCAAACCATTTTAAAATAAAAGTAGAAAAATGTAGGGAAGTGCTGAGAATGGATAATTTCATTGGTTCACAGTTGTATTATTTCATTGTTGATGAATGAAATAATACAACCAAACTTGTTCTAATACATCAAAGTTATTGAAGGATTAAAACAATGAATAAACGAAATTTGACCTATTTTCCCTTACCAGAATTACCTGGTCAGGTTCCTGCTTTCTAGTCAATGAAAGCACTGGGTATAATCTCAGCCTCAAGGCACCCCCTAAACATTAGTTCAAAATTTCTGCAAAGGTAAGAAAGAATATGAAAGGACAAAAAAGAGCCGCAGACCTAAAAAGATAGGTTGCGGTCACTCAGATTATCAAAACAACTAAACAAAGTTTATTATGATACACTATATATATGTAGGTATAATAATTTCAAATTGATTGAATTGCTTTTATAAACTGATTTACGTGCTAAATTGTTTATAACAAAATGTATTTTTTTTAAAAATTAAGGTTTTTTTAATTTGAAAAATGGCTTATTTTGATTTAAAATGTAGACTTAGCTACTTCTACCATTGTTTGAAGATGAGCTAATGCTTTGTTTTGTTCATCAGAATCAAAAGCAGTATTGATGACTTCTTGCAATTGTTTTTCAAAAAAAGCAAACATCAGCTCAAATCGTTTCACATCGTCTAGTGTATCATCATAAACGATTTCTCGAAGCGCGTCCAATTCTTCATAGTTATTAATTTCGATTGCTTTAGCTTTAACCGCTCGGCTAATGAGTATTTCATTTAGCCCTTCAATTGAGACGGTGTATTTGTCTAACGTAATGATTATCAATGTAAAAGCATATAAACTAACTGGGTTTTTATGCATTACTCTTTTGAAAAAAATAGGCGTTTCGGCTTTTTGATCGAGTTGATAGCCGTGTGGTGCTAAGTACTTTTCTAAATATTCAATGTTAATTTCGTCTATCATCGTTATTGAGTGCGATTATTTTCTTTATAAATAAGTGTATTTTATTACAAATGAAGGGATAATTATTGAGTTTTGAAGCATTCCTCCACGGAAATTTCTATTTTTATCCAAACAAACGCTAATAAAAAATCCGATAACGATAATTATAGGGAATGAAAAAAAAATTATACTTTCTCCACTTCTTTTTATTGCTCTCGATCACAACACAAGCAACGCATATTGTTGGTGGTGAGATGAATTATCGGTGCTTGGGCAACAATCAATTTGAAATTTCTCTGACGGTCTTTCGAGATTGTTTTAATGGAGTTCCTCTTTTTGATGCTGTTGCTTCCATTGGCATTTTCGATGTTAATAATAATCTGTTACACGATATTCGCACGCCATTTATACAAGATGATACGCTTCAACCTGTTTTATTTGATTCTTGTTTAGTGATTCCACCTAATGTTTGCGTGCATCGAACGACCTATATAGATACAGTAGTTTTGCCGTTTTTAACGGGAGGGTATAAAATTTTGTATCAACGGTGTTGTCGAAATAATACAATTTCCAATATTCTCACTCCGAGTTCTACAGGTGCGACTTTCTACACTTTTATCACCGAAACTGGCTTGACGCAATGTAATAGCAATCCTGTTTACAATGAATGGCCGCCGATTTATATTTGTGCTGGAACACCCATTGTTTTTGATCATTCTGCTGTTGATCTGGATGGAGATTCCTTGGTTTATGAACTTTGTGCGCCTTTTGTAGGTGGAAATACTAGTATCTCAATGCCTCAACCGCCGTTTACTCCGACTTCTACGGATTTACTTTTGCCTTACGATACGGTTGTTTGGGCTGCTCCTTTTTCAACGCTTGATATGATGGGAGGCGTGCCTCTAGCGATTGACCGACACACGGGCTTACTCACAGGAACACCACAAATTCAAGGGCAATTTGTAGTAGGTATCTGTGTGAAGGAATATCGAAATGGGCAATTAATTAGTATTACAAAAAGAGATTTTCAATATAATGTAGGGGCTTGTATTTCCAATTTTAATGCGTCTTTTTCTGCGCCTGATGTACTTTGTGATGGTTTTGAAGTTGATTTTATTAATGGAAGTCAAACAGGAAATTATATTTGGGATTTTGGAGACTTAACGACTAACGGAGATACTTCTAATCTTGTTCATCCGAGTTATACTTATCCAGATACTGGAACTTATACAATTATGATGATTAATGGTTTAGGGCATCCTTGTGCAGATACAGCATTTCATACGATTTCTATTTTGGAAGATGAAGTGACTTGGGATGTTGATCTGATTTATGATGCTTGTGAAGATAGTGTGACGGTACAGTTTTTTGATCAAACAGTTGTAAATAATGGCGTTGCTGTTGCTTGGGATTGGGATTTTGGGCAAATTACGGATACAACGGAAAACCCTGTAATAACATTTAGTGGTAATCCGAGTAATGGTTATCTTTATCGGATGACTGTGACTGCCTCTAATGGTTGTCAGGGGTTTGGATATGGTATTATTCGGACTTATCCTGTCGAATTAGATTTTGAAATTGGAGATCAAATCTGCCCTGGACAAGAAATGACTATTGCTGCAATTAGTCTAGATAGCACGGATACGATTAGCTATCATTGGATGCCAGAAAACTTAATTTTGTCGGATCCAAACGATTCAATGATTATTGTTGCGCCAGTCGTTCCAACTTATTATGTATTGGAAACTAGCTATAATACTTGTTTACAATATGATACGATTTATGTCGATCCGACACTAAATGCACCGCCTTTAGATATCGAGGCAATTCCAGATTCGATCTATCCAGGAGAAATTAGTCAGCTTGCTGCGACGGATGATTTAAATTATTCTTATAGCTGGTCGCCCACGGAGACGCTGAGTGATAGCATCATTTTTAATCCAGTTGCTTCACCATTGGAAACGACGAGTTATATCCTCACCGTAACGGATGAGCGGGGATGTATTGCTATTGATACGGCTTTGATTTATTTGCGTCCTTTTGAATGTGATGATCCTTATATTTTTATTCCAAATGCCTTTACGCCTAATGATGATGGCAAAAACGATGTTTTATATGTTCGTGCCAATGGAATAGAAACGTTTTATTTTGCTTTATATAATCGTTGGGGGCAGCTTGTTTTTGAAACCTCCAATTTAAATCAAGGCTGGGATGGAACTTTACAAGGAAAAACACTTCCATCAGATGTATTTGGATACGTCTTACAAGTCAATTGCTTAACAGGGAATTCTTATTTTAGAAAAGGAAATATTACCTTATTAAGGTAGAAATGATTGTTGAATTATTCAAACAATCACAACAATCAGAACATGAAATCATTACTACGAATCGCTATATTTTGTTGCTGTTTGGTGAATATACTCCAAGCGCAAGACCTTCATTTTTCTCAATTTCATGCCGCACCGCTTCAAGTTAACCCTAGCTTGACAGGCATTTTTAATGGCGATATGCGATTTATGGGCAATTTTAGAAGTCAATGGGTGGCTGTGCCAGTGCCTTATATGACTTTTTCCGCAGCTTATGACCAAAAAATATTGAAGGTAGGCAAAAGCGGAGGAAATGCTTTAAGTGGTGGAATGTATTTAAGTTATGATCAAACAGGAGATTCTGAGTTGAGCCTTTTACAAATTGGAACTTCCATAGCTTATGCTCAACAGATTAATAAGAACAATTTCTTGTCAATTGGAATTATGTTAGGAGTGGGACAAAGGCGTTTTCGAACGGATAATCTAACTTTTGACGAGCAATACATTGATGGAACATTTATTCCTAATACACCAATTTCGGAAAACTTTAATAATACAAGTTTTGGATTTGTTGATGTATCAATGGGATTGACTTATTTGGTAAAATTCACAGATCGCCTCAAGTTTAGTGTGGGAAGTTCGGTTTGGCATTTGAATCAACCAAAGTATAGTTTTCTTAATACAGATAATAGCCGATTATCTCGTAAATATGGGGTTCATTTAGATGCAACTATTCCTATTTCGCCTAGGATGGATTTATTACCATCAGCCATCTTTTTCATGCAAGATGGCTATTTAGAAAGAATGGTCGGGGCATATTGGAAATATTATCTTGATGACCGAAAAGGTATGGAAAAAGCACTTCTAATTGGTACTTGGTATCGAATAAATGATGCAGCAATTGGAGCAGTAGCAATTGATTATGGATTTTGGCGTGTCGGACTTAGTTATGATGTAAATACTTCTTCTTTTGCTGTGGCAACACGAGGCAGAGGTGGTTTTGAGCTATCAGGGCAGTATATAATATCGAAAGTAAAACCATTAGAAAAGAAAAAGATTTGCCCTATTTTTTAAAAGAAAAAGAAAAATCCAGTTTTCTATTCTTTTAGGAATAATTTGAAATTCAATCATGTTTTAATTTTGATTTTTGTTTTTGTTTATTCCTTGTTTTTTGTAAATAAAAGTAGTATGAAAATTTCATTTTTAACTTTCATTTTTTGTTGCTTGACTATTCATTTTGTAAATGCCCAGACCTTACGAGCTTATGAAAAAGCAGGAGATAAAGCGATGGATCAACAAGATTATTATTCTGCATATGTTTATTACGTTGAAAGTATAAATCTAGATAGTTCTATTACTCGATTAAAATATAAATTTGCAAAAGCTGCTTATTATTGGCAATCTTATGATGAAGCTGAAGCATTTTTCCAACAAGCTAATCGTAAAAAACTGACTAAAGAAAATCCTAGTTTTGAATATGATTGGGCATTAAATTATATTGCTTTAGGAAATTATGAAGCAGCAATCAAACAGCTAAAACAATTTTTAAAAAAAGGACGAACTAATCCGAAAATCCGAAAAAAAGCTAAAAATAAAATTAAGGCCTGTGAAAATGCCAATACTATTATTAATCAGCCCGTCGAGGTAGAAATAAAACATTTAGATAAAACCATCAATTCGCCTTATGCTGATTTTGCTCCTTTTTTTAAGAATGGAATGCTTTATTATTCAGCATTAAAATTCAAGGAAACTAAAAAGGGGAACGAAAATTATTATGCTCGAATTTTATCTAAAAAGGAAGGCGAGAATGCTAGACAATTGAGGGGCAAAATGAACCTTAAAAGCATGCATACTGCTCACACTACATTTAGTCGAGATGAGAAATGGATATATTTTACAAGATGTTTACCCGTAGAAACAGGAGGTATTCGATGTCAAATTTATAGACGAGACCTTAGTCAAAAACGTCCAAAAGATGAGTTATTACCCGATTTTGTTAATTTAAAAGGATTTACTGCTACTCATCCAAACATAGGTTGGGATAGTATTTCAAATAAAGAATGGTTATTTTTTACTTCTGATAGAACAGGCGGGCGAGGTGGTTTAGATATATGGATGAGTGAAATAAAAAAGGATGGAAATTTTACAAAACCTAAAAACCTAGGACGAAGAATTAATACCGATGGTAATGATATAACGCCTTTTTTTGATAGTAAAAAACAGCTATTATACTTTAGCTCGAATGAATGGAAAGGGCTAGGCGGCTATGATATTTTTAAAAGTAAAAAGACAAAACATATATGGAGTAATCCTAAGAATATGGGCTTCCCATTAAATTCTAGCTATAATGATATATATTATGTATTAAATGAAAACGGTTATTCTGGGTATTTTTCATCTAATAGAAAAGGAACTATCTTGTTAACAAAAAGTGCTTGTTGTAATGATATTTTCGCCTTTACATTTCCAAAACCTAAAGAAAAAGCATTGCCACCACCACCAAAAACGGATACATTAGTAGTTATCAATGAAAATCCTAAACCTATTGATCTTCCTATTGATACGCCAATAGTTACACCTCCATCAAAACCTATAAAAACCGTTTTTACTTTTGAAGAAGAGTTGTCAAGAATGTTACCAATTGCCTTATATTTTGATAATGATCATCCTAATCCAAGAACAACAAAGGTCTCGACGAACAAAAGCTATGGCGAAACTTTTCATGCGTATTATACTAAAAAAGAATTATTTGCTAAAAAATATGCAGCACCACTAAAAAGGATACAAAAAGAAGAAGCAATAATAGAGATGAATGCTTTTTTTGAAAATGAAGTCAAAAATGGATTTGATGACCTAGAAAGGTTATCAGCATTATTATTAATTGAATTACAAAAAGGAAGAAAAATTAGTATTTATATTAAAGGCTATACCAGTCAATTAGCATCAAGTAATTATAATACTAACCTTTCTAAACGTAGGATATATAGTGTGATCAATCATTTAAAAAGGGTTAATAGCCGTGTTTTATCTTTTTATATTGAATCTGGTCAACTAAAAATCGAGGAAGTATCATTTGGAGAAGCGCAATCAAAAGAACACAATACAGCAAAGGAGAAGCGAATTTCTGTTTTTAGTGTAGGGGCTTCAAGTGAGAGAAGAGTAGAGATTTTAGAGGTAAAATAGTGTTAAAAATAGAGTTTTAAGTAGGATTGAAAATAGATAAGTGCTTTAATTATAATAAAAAATCAAGAAATTTTTGCTTTTATTTTGTTTTCTATTTTATTTGTTTTATGTTTGTTAAATCTATTTATTTCATTTATTGTATGTTTTTATTGTAGCAACATTAATTGGAATTGTTAGACAGTAGACTGTCTACTTTTGTATTAGAATGATGATTTATTTTATGCGCATAAAGTCTTGGTACGATTATCATTTTCAGAAGTAATTTGACAATTTGCTGTTCATACAATCCTTTTCACTAAACCAAAAAAGTATTAAAAAACGGTATAAAATATAATCATCATTTTGATTGCTAATTCTGATTTAAGTTTTTGTTAAAAAATGAAAATTTAGTAAGATCTAAATTGTGTTTCTTTACATTAACTAAATCTAAATTACCTAATCTAAATGATGGTATTGCTTTTTATCGTAATGTCAAGAAAACTTAAAAAGTAAGGAGAAAGAGAATAAATTAGTCATTATTCCCTTTAATTAGGCATTGTTATGCTTAATACTACTTGTTTTTTAAATTATTAGAAAAATTCTATTCGTTTAATCATTTATTGTATGAGTATGACACATTTATCAGAGGTTGAGATCAAGGATCTCATCGGGCGTTACACGTCTGAATTAAACAAACTTACTTATCAAGCAAGTAAGGTGCAAGAAACCATCACAGATTTAAAACAGTATATTCAAATCGATCAAAGTCCTTCCATTAATACTGAACAGTATTTCAATACACCAATTTCTCCTAAAAAAATGAATGTAGCAGAGGTGCTAGGAAGTAATGAGGAAGTTGATTTACCTGAAACTGGATCTGGTTATAGACTTTCTGAATGGGATTATTTTGTGCTAGATTCTTTGAAGGAAGCAAGAATGACATTAGTTAATTCTGATTTCTTTAAATTAGCAGCAAAGAAAATAAAAATAGAAGGTATTGAGATTTCAAGGTCTCAATTGCATGGTAAAATCAATCGAAGCATTCACAAACTGACACATAAGCGTGGTATTTTGATTAAAGTTCAATTTTCAGGAAAAGGATTTGCTTATGCATTAAGTAACTGGCTTGATGAAAATGGGAAACTTTTATTAAGCTATAAACGTAAAAGTATTCGTAGTAATAATTAATTATAAAATTATATGGTTATAAAGTTGTTATTGACAATTTTATAGCCATATAATTTTTTACTGATTAAATAATTAATTACATTGATTTCAATCTTTGGTATTTTGCTCAAGATTAAAGTCAGTGTGATAGTTATATACTTATGCCTTTAGGGCAAGAAAATAAATAACCTACCCAAAATTGCGTGATGAATTTTATTTTTTACAAGGCACTTTTTACAGAGCATAGCAAGTTATACAAGAAAAAAATAACACAGAAAAAAGTAAAATTCATAGTAAGATGGGGAGATTATTTTTGCGCACTCCTTTAGTATAACCATTAATTGGCATTCATTCTCCTTTTCATCATTATATCTATCACAAAATGTTTCAACAAAGAAAAATTAGAACGTTCTTCTTGTTATTTTTGAGTACAATTTTATTGATAAATTGTAATAATTCCACTTCCTCAGAAGATGAATGCGATGAAACTAATCTATATGCAGGAATTGAAATATCTTCTACTAGTATTAAAAAAACACTTTTAGAAAGAAAAGAAGATGGGAAGTTACAGATTTTAAATGATGCTAAAACTAGACAATTCAATTTTGGAGATAATGATGAAATCGATGAAGGAGAAGAAACACAGATACTGGATGAATTGAGGAAACAACTAGAAGGGATTAGTCGTCATTGTATTAAAAAAGAGAGGGTTTATATTGCTTTTTCAAGTGGAATTATTAAAATGAAAGGGCTAGATCGACTAAAAGCGAGCATTATTGAGAAGTTAGCTTTTCCTGAAACTAATATAGAAGGAGTGAATTATCATGTTGAAGCTATCTCTATGATGATGAGCTTGGATCATAAACTTGATCCTTCAAGTATTTTGTTTGTTGATATAGGAGGTAGTAATACAAAACTAGGAATATTTGATAAATCTAATAATACTTATCTTACAGAGGAACTTAAAATAGGGACTCGATCTCTTGAAGAGCATGTTAGAAAAATGCAAAAAGGGACAATTGTTTATGAGGATATTAGTAAAATAGGAGAAGAGTTGATTGCTACTGAAATTGAGGATAAGATTGTTAGCAATGTTCATTTTACTGGCAAACAAAATTTAATATTAGTAGGAGGTATTTGCTATAGTTTGGCAGATAATCTTTATCCGAATAGAAAGAGAGATGAGTTATTAACATTGAATTTTGAACAAGAAGAAGGAAATGATTTGCTCATGTATCAAAACCTTTTAATAAAAGAAACTGTTGAAATTCCAAATCAATTAAAATATAGTATTAAACAACTCTATGGCGGTTTAATGATTATAGAGAGTCTCTGGAATATTTCTAAGGCAAAAGAGGTTTATTTTCAAGATCAGATTAGCTGGATGCCAGGTTTTATTAATTATAAAATTAAACAATAAGCTTTATTATTAGTTATAAATAGGATATATTCTTTAAACAATTATGAACTTTAGTGTTTTAATTAAAACACTAAAGTTCATAATTGTTTAAAAGAAAAGGTTAATAAATTATAGGAAAGGAAATATTTAAACTAAATTTATCGTTCTAAAAAAAAATGGATTATTAAATGAGATTTTTTAAATATAAAAAATTGATTGTCAGTCGATTAAAACTATCTAATTGTACAATTCTTGTCCCATTAATGGCATTACATTACATAAATTCTGGATTTATTTTTTAGAAAAAAAGCAGGTTATCAAAAAAAACGGAATACCTGATGTTTAGTGGAATTATTTTGATAACTATTGCTATTATGTTATATAAACAGTAAATTATTTTTTTGATGGATGATTTTCAATCAATGAATCCTTACACCTTTGAAGTGGCCTATAATCATGAAGCTACGGCTCTGGATGGGCTAGATAGTGTAGTAAGGAAAGCACATACAGATTTTTTATTATGGAAAGAAAAATCTTTTGAAGAGCGTGCAGTGCATTTTCAGCATTTGAGGCAAATGATGTTAAACCTCACTGAAGAATATGGAGAAATTGCCTCAAATGAAATGGGGAAGCCAATTACAGAAGCCATAAAAGAAGTTGAAAAATGTGCGGATCTTTGTAATTTTTACTCTAAAAATGCCAAAACTTTTTTAAAGACAGAATATATAGAAACAGAATTTCATAAGAGTTTGGTTACTTATGAACCTATGGGGGTGATCTTTGGTGTAATGCCTTGGAACTATCCATATTGGCAAATTTTGCGGTTTGCTATTCCTGCGTTAATGGCTGGAAATGCTGTTATTATAAAACCTGCCCCTAATGTTTTTCAATGTGCCAAAGCTTTAGAACATTTATTTTGGGAGGCAGAATTTCCTAAGCATTTATTTCAGGTTGTATATATTAATGAAGCTTTGACTCCATTGATTATTAAGGAAAAAAAGATACAAGGAGTTGCTTTTACTGGAAGTGCTGAAGGAGGTTCAGTTATTGCTGCTTTGGCAGGAAAATATTTGAAGAAAACAATTGTTGAGTTAGGAGGAAATGATCCTTTTATCATTTTGGATGATGCTAATATTCAAGAGGCAGTAAAAGCAGTGGTTGCTTCTAGATTCAGTAATTGTGGGCAAGCTTGTATTGCTGCAAAACGATTGATTATTACGGCAGGTGTGGCAGAAGAAGTCATTCCATTAATAGAAAAAGCAATCGATGCACTTGTTTTGGGAGATCCATTGGATAAAAACACACAACTCGGTCCTTTAGCTAGACCAGATTTGTTGGATAGATTAGAAGAACAAGTTAATCAATCTATAAAAGCAGGGGCGAAGGTATTAAAAGGAGGAAAACGGATTAAGGACTCTAATTTCTTTGAACCAACGATTCTTACTGATGTTCCTAAAGGTTGCCCTGCTTATGAAGACGAGTTATTTGGCCCTGTATTATCTATTTTTATAGTAGAAAATGAAGAAAAAGCAATTGAATTAGCAAATGATTCTGATTATGGTTTGGGAGCGTCAGTTTGGACAAAAGACCTAAAACATGGAGAAAAAATAGCTAAAAAAATTGAAGCTGGGCAAGTTTTTGTTAATCGTAGGGTACGATCCGACGCTCGATTACCATTTGGCGGAACGAAACAATCTGGCTATGGAAGAGAGCTTTCTGTTGCTGGAATACGAGAATTTACAGATACTAAAGTAATCGTAGTAGATTAGAAATCATAGTTTTATTGTTTCTGAGATTGAAACAATAAAACTGTGAAACAATGAAACCATGAAAATATTAAATGCACATCAAATTAATCAGAAGACGAAAAGGTTAGCTATTGAAATCTTAGAGAATAATTGTGAGGAAACTCAAATTATTCTGGCAGGCATCAATAATAATGGAATGGCTTTCGCCAAAATGATTCTTTCAGCAATGAAGAGTATTACCATTGTTCAGCCTGAAATTATTTTAACAAGAATTATCCTTAAACCAGCAAATCCTTTGCAAGAGGAGGTTTTGGTGGAAATGCCTTTGAAGAATTTAGAAAATAAAGTGATCGTAGTGGTTGATGATGTGGCTAATACAGGTCGTACGCTTCAGTTTGCTATGAAACCATTATTGAATATTATTGCTAAAAAGATCGAATTAGCAGTATTAGTTGATCGAAAACATAAATCTTTCCCTGTAAGACCTAATTATGTAGGTTTAGAATTAGCTACAACGCTACTTAATCGTATTGATGTAGAAATTGAAGCAGGGGAAAATGGAGAAAAAGCTGTATATTTAAATTAACTACATTTTATTCCATCATTTTTTAAATAGTAAAGTAAGAAAGTGGATTGTCCAAATTGTCAAGCAAAATTATTAAAAGATGCACGATTCTGTCATCAGTGTGGTACTGAGAAAGTGATTGAGGTCAAGCCTTGTCCACATTGTGAAACTAAAAATCCATCGAATGCTAAATTTTGTTTTGCTTGCGGTCAGTCGATGAAAACACCTTCTAAAGAAAAATTGAAAGAAAAGGAAGCCAGTACTGAAAAACCCAAAGAAGCTGTGTATCAGCCAGTTTACCCTATTGATTTCGAAGGAGATATTAATAAGGTAACAGAGCAAGTCAAAACCAATTTCTTTTTAGCACTGAAAAAACGTGTTCAAACACAAAGTTCATCTAAAAAGTATAGTGAATATTTAGAAACTTTTTATAGTTCTGGCTTTAACTATTTTTTTGATAGCCGTATTCAACAATTGACGCACATCATTATGCCGTTAAAGGATATGATAAGTGAGCGAACTACGATTAAAATTGATCAATTGTTAGATGAGGCTTATGAGACACTTTTGGATCGATTTACAATTGAACATACGAAGCATTTGAACAAAATTCAGCTTTCTAATGCCGTTTTGCGCTATCAATTTATTGATAAAAAGGAGGTTGATATGGAGCAAATTGTGTTTGATTATCTTGATTTGGATCAGGAAAAAACAGAAAAAATCTATACTAATTTTATGAATATGCCCGTCGCAAAAATAAGAAATGCCTCTCAGAATTTCTTATTTCCTGCACGCGACGAGCCTATTTTAGTAATTGGCGATCAAACTGTTTTTGGCTCTTGTCGAGAAGGTTTTGCTTTCACAACACGCGCTTTATATTGGAAAGCACATTTTAATAAAGCGCAAAAAGCGTATTATCACGAACTTTATGAAGTTCGTGTAGAAGAAGATTGGGTTAGTATTAATGACCAATATTTTCATGTTAATGCTTCGCTTAATTTTAAAATATCGAAGCTATTGAAGAAATTAAAAACTATTTTTTAATTCACTTTTGCCAACTTTCTTTATCAATCCTATAAGTCCATTCTGTTTCGCTTGTATTAAGTAAATGTTTATATTTTGCTTCTGTAATTCTTACGCCACCAATTTTTCTAACTGCTTTCTGAGAACGAATATTATCTTGATCTACATAAAGAATAACGTCGGTTATTGTTTCAAAAGCATGATTAATCATCAAAGTTTTCATGGATTTATTAAAGCTTCGCCCCCAATAATCTCTGGATAAGAATGACCAGCCTATTTCAATAGCGTTTTTTGTGCCTTGAATTGGTTCAAATCTCGTACTTCCAATAATTTTTTGAGTTGATTTTTCAATCACGATTAATGCGCCTTTTGACGCGATTGCATTTTTGAAAAAGACAGAATAAACGGCTTTTTGATACCTATCGAAAGAAGGATGTTGCTCCCAAATTAATGGATCTTTAGCTATTTCATATAATAATTCAAAATCGCTTTCTTTGAGCGGTCTCAATATAAGCAGCTCATTTTCTAATGTCGGTTGTAAATTCATGATTTTCAGTTAATACTATTGAGCTAAAATCTTTTTCAATACCTTTTCATCGGCTTTTAATAATCCATTTTTGATTAATCTTGGTGTTAAGGTTTTCCAGTCTTTATTTTTAGCAAATACAATTTTAAATAATGGTAGAGACTCTTCTACACGCCTAGCATTGACCAGATTAACAGCATGCCAATATTTCATTTCTTCATTTTCTGGAAATAATTTTTCCGCCTTGCTATATTCTGCTATTGCTTTGTCAATATCGCCCTCTTCCATCGCAACATCTCCATTATTCATATGCCCATAAGCGCGATGTGTCTTGAGTAATCGTCTTAACTCTTTGATTGGTTCTTTGTGATCTTCTACTCGTAAATCGACGGCTTTATCTTGCCACACTTTTCCAGTTGATTTAGCCTTAACGAAAGTATTGGTGGACAAAGGAAGCGCTTATCGAATAAATGATACGGTTACTTTCCGAATCTATATCCATAACCAAGGAATGATTGATGCAACCAGCGTCACTGTTAAGGATATTATTCCAAGTGGATTGATGTTAGCAGATGCGAATTGGAATGCAGATAGTACCTATACTTTCGCAAGTGGCTTAGTAGCAGGCGCAATGGATAGTGTAGATATTGCCTTACAA
>CAKZLL010000012.1 GCA_937125475.1 uncultured Saprospiraceae bacterium
GTTTGGTTTCTTGGGCTTTGATCTTTTTTGTGTATAGTATATTGAGCCGCAGGAAGTTAGAACCTCAATTTGAAGATGTACGAAGTGGTTTATTTACGTCTTTTGCAGAATGGGCAGCGAAACACACTGCCGAAAATGCTCACAAACAAGAACGCTCTTGGAAGCCTAATTTATTAATTCCTGCCATGAATCCCGCGACGGTTCAAGGTTCTTTTTCTATTATTAAAGACATTGCTTATCCTAAGGGTTCAGCCGTTTTGATGGGCGTGGGTGATGAAGGTGATGAAAAAGAAAAACAAAAACTGGACTATATCGCGAGTTCATTTAAACAAGCAGAAGTTTTTTCTTCTACTATTATAATGCGAACTTCTAACTTTGCCGCAGGCGTAAATTTTGGTAATCAAGCATTGACAGGCGCGTTTTTTCGACCTAATATTATTTTCTTAAATATGCTTGAGAACGAAAGAGCCATAGCAGATTATCCTTTGATTATCAAAGAAGCGAAACGGCTTGAATTAGGCGTTATTTTATATCTGCCTCATCCTGTCGCAATGCTTGGACAACAGCAGCTTATCAATGTTTGGATTAAAAGCCGAAGCCCAGAATGGGATATTAATGACGATCGGTTTAATCCAAATCTGGCATTGCTAACCGCTTATAAATTACATTGTAATTGGGGCGCAAAAATTAGGTTAATCACAGTTATTCAAGATGATAAAGAAGCGGAAATTGCGAAAAAATTCTTGCAAAAACTCATCAATTTGGCGCGTTTACCTATTCAAGAAACAATTGTTATGTCTGGAGATTTTCAAGAAAAATTATTAGAAGCGCCAATGGCTGACCTCAATATTTTTGGAATGGAAGTAGAAGTTAATTTTGATGCTTATCGCAAAATGAGTTTAGACATGAGTACTTCTTGCTTTTTTGTGCGCAATTCTGGAAATGAAAATATTTTTGCATAATGATAAGTAGATAGAAAACATAGATACATTTTTACTATTTTATCTTGTCCGATGAAAATGTGCTTGAAGATCAAGAACTTGTCGAATTTCCTCTTGTGGCGGTGTATCTCTAGGAATATCCACTTCAAAAGGAAAACCTTCGTAATGCATTGAAAAATACTCCAAATTCGTTAATTGAATAAATGAGTTTGGCAATGCTGAAATCTTATAGCTTTTTATGCTCAACCATTCCAAATTATTAAGTTTTCCAATCTCTTCGGGTATCTCTATGATTGTGCTATCAATAGATAAACGCTTCAAATGAGGTACTTGAATTAATGACCAATCAATAGCTAGACCATTAATATTAGGTCCAGCGATATTGATACTTTCTTCCTTTCCATGAAAAAGGTATTCAAAACGTTTATTCCAAAAATCTATTAAATAAGTAGAAAATTCTTCTTTTGGCGCAATTGCGATTAACAATCTAAAACAATCTCCCAGCATCCAATAATCGACCGAACAATTATTCTTTATTTTTTCTTCCAAAATAGCTGGAAAGGAAAGATTTGAGACTGAAACATTAATCGATTCATCTTCATCTGTCCAGCTCCCTTCATATGGTTCTAAAGCATATGCTTTTCTAACCAAATCCATTTCCAACATACTTATTGGCAGGCTTTGAATCGAAGTACCTTCTAAATAAATACAATTCAAATTTAATCGTCCAATTTCTTCTGGAAGGTCTGTAATTTTAATATTATCACTAATATCCAAGTATTCTAATATTTTCCAATCAAGGATAAAACGTGGAAATTCAGACAAGTTACAATCGTATATTGACAAATTATTCAGTTCAGGAAGTGTTCTCAACCGTTCTGGAATTTGCCTTAAATCATTAGAACCAATATAAAATGATTCTAGTTTTTTTAATTCAAAAATAACGGATGGAATTGCTGTAAAATAATTACTTGACAAACCAAGCAATTTAATATTTTGCTTTTGCGCTAACCATTTGGGCAAGTTTGAAAGGCGATTATCACCAAGCAAAAGATCTTTGACATGTACAAATCGTAGCAAGAAAGGTAATCTTTTGAGGTGCAATTTTACTAAATACAAAGGATGTAAATCAGAATGATATTTCTCTCTCCAATTTCCCCACATATATTTTACAACCCGCCAATTTCCTCGTAAATAATTAATTGGACTAACTAGCGTCCACCATATTTCACTAGCGGTTGAAGGTTTTTTAATCATGTTTTTAATGGTTTTACAATCGTATTTTTTATCAAAAAAAATCATGACCAAGTATTAATTTTAATCGTCTATCGCTTGAAAAAAAACTTGTCGAAATTGCCAACCTGTTGCATCATTTGTAGTGCCTTTAGTTTGTGGCAAATAGAAAATACGTATCTTTCATTCCAAGCGGCTTAAATATCCGTTCTTGTGCAAATACATCGAAAGGCTTTCCCGATACAATCTCTACAAAATAGACCAAAACATCTAAACCCATTCCGTATTGATATTTCTCTCCTGGATTAAAATGTAAAGGCATTGATGCTATCTTTTTGACATTTTCCGCTGTCGTATAACCTGCTTTTTGGCTACCAAATTCTTGAATACCTGCTTTTTTATAAAGTCTTTTCATCCCTTCATGTGGATCAATTACGCCATAGCCAATGCCACAACTCCTGGAATATCTTGGTCTTCAATTGCTTGTTTACAAACGCGGTCAATTCGCGCCAAACGTTCGGAAGACATTCCAACACTCTCAGGCTTGGCAGTGGTAAGCGCTGGCGATTTTTAGAGTGAATTAGTTTGAGAAAAGCCTAATACAGGCAATATTAGGAAAAAAGATAGAAATAGTCTTTTCATTTTAATTGGTTTTAATTGGTTTTAATTGGTTTTAATTGGTTGGAAATTGGGCTATTGGTATTTGATCTAAAATAGGTTGATCAATGCTATTTTAAGAAATCAATATTTCGTTTTAATCCTTTAAACTTCGTTCTTTTCACAGCCGATTTTCTAAAAAGTGCTCTAAAAACCTCCTCAGTTACTTCTTCCCAGTCGTTTTTGGTCAATCCTAATAAATCGGGATGCGGTTCAAAAAGAGCTTCATCATGGCGTTTAGAAAATCGATTCCACGGACAAACATCTTGGCAAATATCACAACCAAACATCCAATTATCAAATTTTCCTGCTACTTCTTGAGGAATAGCCGCTTTGAGTTCGATTGTGAAATATGAAATGCATTTACTTCCATCTACGAGGTAAGGTTCGGTAATTGCGCCAGTTGGACAAGCATCGATACAACGTGTACAAGTTCCACAATAATCGCGAATAGGTGCATCAGGTTCTAATTCTAAATCAATGATGAGTTCGGCAAGAAAAAAGAAAGAGCCTTGTTTTTTATTGATTAAAAGGCTGTTTTTTCCGATCCAACCCAATCCGCTATGTTTTGCCCAGTCGCGTTCTAAAACTGGAGCAGAATCCACAAAGCAACGCCCATTGACTTCACCTATTTCGGTATTGATTGTTTCGAGTAAGCTTCTTAATTTTTTTTTAACGACATGATGATAATCCTGTCCGTAAGCATATTTAGAGATCTTGGGTGCGGTAGGATCTGTTTGTTCTTCGTCCGTAAAATAATTATACATTAAAGTTACGACGGTTTTCGCGCCTTCGACCAATTTAGTCGGATCAATGCGTTTATCAAAATGATTTTCCATGTACCGCATTTCTCCATGATAACCCCGATTCAGCCATTCTTCTAATCGCCTTGCCTCGTCGTCTAGTTGTCGAGCTTTCGCAATTCCAACAAAATCAAACCCAAGTTGAAGCGCAGTATTTTTAACAATCGCTGTATGAAGCGTCGTATTCATTTAGATTAATTTCTTTATGAAAAATCAATTTCTGTATCATCGCCAATATTTAAGCTTTGGCTCAATCCTTTAATCAAAGCATCATTTCCAATAATGGACTTTTTCAAAACTACTTCTTCAATAAAGGCATAACTCCCGATGATTGTATCTTTGATAACCGAATGATCAATCTGTGCGCCCTCTCCAATACTGACATTCGGACCAATCACCGAATTATTGATACTGCAATCTTGACTGAGATAAACAGGAGGAACAATAATAGAATTTCGGATTTTTGGATTAGAATGCTCTGCTGTTTTAAACCTTTTGAGCAACATTGCGTTCGTTTCCAATAATACGTCTTTTCGACCGCAGTCAAACCAATTATTTACCTCAACGGCTTTGAAGTTTACGCCTTTTTTGATCATCAGCATAATCACATCAGTCAATTGAAACTCATCATGAGTACGCATATCATTTTCGACCATCAAAGTCAATGTTTCCAACAAAAGATCAACTTCTTTGATTTTGTACAATCCAACTAATGCCTTATTAGAAAGCGGAATTCTAGGTTTTTCGATTACTCCTCTCACAAAACCATCAACGACATCAGCTACACCAAATTCTCTAGGATCATCTACTTTTTGAATACCTAAACACGAATTAGGTTCATTCAAAGTGGTTTTCCAATCAATATCAATAATCGTATCACCAAACACAATCAATAATTCCTCCTCTGCATTAATGACATCTCGTGCCATCCAAATCGCATGTCCTGTTCCGAGTCGGTTAGACTGTTGAACGAAGGTAATGTTAATATCAGGATAATGTTCAAAAATATATTGCCTAATTCGTTCTCCTAAATATCCAATCACAAAGATAAAATCCTCGACACCTACCTTTAGCAATTCATCAATGATGAAGCCAATAATAGGTTTTCCTGCGACAGGAATCAATGGTTTAGGTTGGGTGTAAGTATGTGGACGAAGACGCGTACCCACTCCCGCAACGGGGATTAATGCTTGCATAATTTTTAATAATTATTCTGTTTCTTTATAGCAAAATAAAAGCATTAGTAATCAATTGATTTATAGCTCAATTCTTCAAAATTGAGTTTAATCAATGATGCTGTTTGCCATATTTTTTTAAAGCAATTTGGACATCTAATTTTGGAGTGCAAATTAAGTTTTTACTTATTTTTTTGCCTCCTAGAATATCTATGTTGTGAATATCGTAATGTTTTTTGTTTAAATCTAACATTATGACATCAAATGTGAAAGCAATTTCAGAATCTGCTATAAACCAATGGATATTTTAGTGTTCATCGGAAATACTAGAGGCATCACCTGTATGAATACATATATCAATCGTTTAAAATTAATAAAGTTTCTAATTGTATTGTTTACAGTGAAATGATTAAAATAGAGTTTACTTTTCTAAAAAGGCTTTAGCTTATGTAACAATTAGCTTGATTGATTTTCAGATAACCGCATCAATAAAAAAAACGCTCGAATAGCGTATAAGAAAGGATAGTGTAGCTTATTTTTTTATTAAAATAGCGTTGAGATTGATACAATAATTCCATTATTACCCTTATTAGGAATAAAATTTAATATTAAGTTTTATTCCTAATAAAGATAATAGGGTTGTACAGCGACTAATGAAAATAGTTTATTATTCAGCTAGATTTGGAAAATCCTCTTGTTTTTTAATAATTTTATCATCATCTTCTGGATGAAGATTGTTGGCTTTTCTGTAAAAATCTAATAAGATATTATAATCAGTATTTTCTTTTACCGCAATTTCTTTTAATCTGTCCTCAAAAAACACATTATATTCCTCTTCATCTAACTTAATAAATGATGCAGTATTTAAATGATGTTTTTCATTAAGATAAAATGCTTCTCTTCCTCTTTCTTTTATTAAATTACTAGTCTGTAAAAGCGTATAAAAAGTCTGTCGAACAGGAATTTTAGCATTAATTTCTTTGATACTCTCCAAATATCTTTGAAATAATTCTCCAAGGGTAATTTCTGTTTTTTCTAAAAGAACTAATGTTGATTCTAATATTACTTGTCCTTCTACTAAGTCAGATAATTTATAAAATAACTTATAAATTTTATTACACCGCTCTGTCAAAACTTGATTAAACTCTACTGGTTTTTCAAGTTTTTTTCCATATTGAATCAAATCCTGCCTAGCTTTTACATAATCTTTTTTTCCATCATAAGATAATCGAATATATCCGATTCTTTGAATTTCTCCCAATAAAAATTTGAATCCTTTATTTCTAGGTATCCCGTAATTGACTATACTAAAATTAGGAATAAACCCTCTTAAATTTTTAGATATTTCATCAATAGAAACTGGTTTTCTTAATGATGGATCAAGGATAGAAATAGACCAATATAAATTATCTAATATTTTTAATAGCTTCTTATTTCCTTGATTTTCTTTTTCTTTTAAGCGGATTTGTTCAGTTGTTGTACCTTCTTCAGATAAAAGGGAGGAGACTAAATAATGACCTTTTCGGTTATCCTTCAGTTTTACAATTCCTTTTAGTTCTGCAGCTTCCAAAAAACTATTAAAGTGATTAAATCCAATTTTTTTTTCATTGAAAGTATGATCTAATTCAATCATTTTTTTCTTAATGGAATAGCTATAAATTTCTGATATTGAAAAAGTTTTAATTGTTTTAATCATTAATTCAAAGCCTCTATTAATAATTTCGATGGGTACTGCTTCTTTTTCTATCAAATTACTATAATATAAAAGTTCATCACAATAACCTCTTAGTGATGAGCTAGTTGTTCTTGTGTCTTTTCCAATAACAATCACATATTTATTATATTCTCTGAGTTTAGAAATAAGCGATCGAAAATCGCTATCACCTGAAAAAATGACTATTGTATTAATATGATCTTTAGTAATAGCTGTTTCCACAGCATCAACCACTAATTTTATATCCGCAGAATTTTTTTTAAACACAGGATTACTAGTGACTTCGACCAAATCAATTGAATGTTTCTGTAAACTTTTTCTTTTTTTATAAAACCTAGCCCAATCTCCATAAGCTCTTTTGTATATTAATCGACCTCGGCTTTTTAATTCTTTTATTACTACTGAAACGTCTACTCTATCATCATTATGTATTATGTTCTCATAATCTATAAACAGCGCTATATTTGCATTATTATTCATTCTAATTCTTTAAAATACGTCTAAAAACCTAACACATTAAAATTAAATTAATATGTTAGTATAAACAAATTTTAAATCACTTTTAATGAAAAAAATCTATACTTTAACACTTTACAACCTAAATAAAACGGCTTGTAATGAATTTTTAGATAGAAAAACGTTTTTTGACACTTTTCTTTTCTCTTTAGTTTTCAAAAAAAAATTGATATAATACATTAGTGTACTATATCAATTTTTTTTAATTTAAAGCCCTTTTTTTAAGCCTATTTCCAAAGCTCATCATAAGGATTTGGATCTTCTTTTGGCGGTTGTCTAAGCTCTATTCTTGGTTTCTCCCTTGGTACTTCATTTAATAAATTTTTAAATTGCTCATTTACCTCTTCATATTCAATATATTCTCCAAATTTATTTTTATCAGCTTTTTGCTGTTGCGGATTGACTTTATTGATTTTTCGAAGAACCATTGCTTGACCGAATAATCCCAAAATTACTAATGGAGAAGCAATCACGGATAAGACCGTTGCTATAATTCCCGTAGTTGTATTTTTTTTATACAAATTGCGGATCATCTTTACATAATTAAAAAGCACACTTCTATTGATAATAAAAGTTGCAATTAATAAAACAGGCATTAACATAGCAGCTAACCACCATAATATTTTAATCAATTGTGTAAAAATATAAAACACTAGAATCAATGCGCCAATAGCTATAATCCAATTAAATGGCCCTCCAAAACGATATTGATATTCTTTCTTTGACATATATTCTTTTATTTTTTTTTGGTCAATAGGCGTTGTTCAACAATGATTTTAATCTAGGTGCAATATAATTGAAAATGCCTCTATAAAAATACGTTTCTAAAAGTAAAAAAGTTGAAGCGGATGTCCAACCTTTAGACGAGAAATATCAATTATTCGATAAGAAATGAAAATATTTAATATTAGAAAGGTTTTCCGAAGAGAAGCGTGGGCAATCAAACGTTAACATATTTTAGCATGAAGCATTTTTACACCTAAATTCTTACCTTAATTTCTACTAAATATTTATAAAAAAACAAGATACAGGACGAATTGCCTATATCTTGCTCTTTAATATCTTTTAGACTTCTCGTAAGCTCGTTTATAGCAAATCTATTGGTGAAATTTTACGATTTGTAACAATATAAGCATCAGGAAATTGCGGCTTAATACGCTCTAATAAACGACTTGCTTCTCTCTTTGTACGAAAAGCTCCCGCTTGCAATTTATAATAAGGCGAATCATAATCCCAATCAACTTTTATATCTGGGTAAGTATTGAGAAAAACACCTTTCAGTTCTGTTACTTTTGATCGTTCGTTACTTGCTAATAATTGAACAGACCAGCCACTAATATATTTTTTACTTTTACGAACAGCTTTATCTTTGTCAATCAAATCAATAACATCTTGACTTTGATTAATTGTAACTTGAGCCATTGCCCAATTATTCATACTAAATACCAAGATAAGCGATAATACTAAGGTTTTCATGTCGAAATAATTTTTGTTCCAGCAGAAGTACCAAGTCTTGATGCTCCTGCATCTATCAGTTGTTGTGCATCTTCATAAGTTCGAATACCTGCCGATGCTTTTATTCTTATATCATTTTTGGTCAACGATTTTAATTGTTGTACCATTTCAACTGTTGCTGCACCTCCATTGAGACCAGTAGATGTTTTTACAAAATTAACATCTGTTTCATTACAAATGACACAAAGTTTTGCAATTTCTTCGTCATTCAATAATTCCATTTCAAAAATAACCTTAATTATTCTTCCTCTCAAATGTGCTGCACGCGTCATGCTATCAATATCATTCCGAACATAATTCCAGTTCCCTTGCTTGACGGCACAAAGATTAATAACAACATCTATCTCATCTACTCCTTCATCGATTGCTCGCTTCACCTCTTCGACCTTTGCAGGAGTCGCAGAATAACCCATCGGAAAACCGATAACAGTCGCTACTTTTATTCTATGATTTTCTAGCAGTTTTACAGCTTCTTTAACAAAATAAGGAGGTATGCAAACCGCTGCAAAACCATGAACAATTGCCTCTTGACAAAGTTGATGAATTTCCTCTACTGTTGCATTAGGGGTAAGTAATGTATGATCAATATTTGAAGCTATACTTTTCTTATTCATTCTGTGAATTACGTTTGCTTTCAATGTTAAATATATAGGTTTATTTCTTGAATATTTTAACTATTGGATGTTTGTTCTGTTCCTTTGTTTTCCTATTATTAAAACCATAATATTTTTATAAAAGTTCTAATAATATACTTTTTTTATAGCTTTATTAATTCATCCAAATTTAACTTTTTTTACTACAATTGTGTTTATTATTAATATAAATAAAACAATTACAATATCTTGCAAGATAAGCTATTTTGCGCGATTTTTGAAGGATTTAGCATGAAAATTCAGAAAAGAACGGGAGTATTTTATATAAATAATTGTCTTTATAAAAACAATTATTACAAAGTCTTACTCCTTCCTCTAGATATTATTCTTTTCCCTCATTTTTCATATTCTTAATGGCAATTAATAACAAGCTAACACTTGCTAACATGGCAATTGCTCCGACCCAACCGACTGAGGTATAATTTTTAGAAATAACAAATTGAGAAATAATAATAGGTGCAATGCTCACTCCTAGGGCAAACAACGGATTCGCTAATAAGATAGATTGTCCGCTTTGATCTGCTCCAATTAAAATTCCCATAATGTATGGTATTCCAACATTCCATAAAAATAAAAAAGCGATACTTCCTATCAAGAAACCGATAGTTCCGAGGTTCATAAAAATTAATAATAAACACAATGGTTGACCTAATCCGACGAGTATTAATGGCAATTTGCGACCGTATTTAGTGGCAATAATTGCCGCAGAAGAAGCACCTAAAAATGCACCAATCATAGACAAAGACAAACTCATTCCAATCCATTTATCACTCAACCCTAATGAACTACCAATTTTTTGCATATATGCCCAAGTTCCGCCTTGTGCTATAAAAAAGAGTAGTAATCCTAATAATGCTAGTCCAGAAGCGCTTAAACTAAAACTTTTGAAGCCTGTTCCACGGGATAAACCTCGACGTGGCAAGCTAGCACCTACACTCACAACTCCAATAAGACAAAGACCAATATGCACCCATAAAATGGCTTTTCCTCCAATTTGAGCAATCCAAGCAGGCAAAAAATACAATCCTATAACACCAATTATAGTTTGAGCAATCAAAAAGTTCGCATAATATCGTTCAGGTTTTTGCGTATCCCCAATATGAGCAGAATAAATCGAAACTGCTGCACCTTGTCCAATTCCTGCCAATACACGTAAGAATAAAAAGAGATTAATATCTCCCATCATACGAATAGAAAGGGCATTCATCAATATGATCATGGCTAATACTATTAAGCCGCTTACTCGCCAATTTACTTTTCTTGCCCACCAAAGCGAAGAAATAGAACCTAAGAAAAAACCAAACAGGTCAGCTGAGGCTAAATATCCTACTTGACGGCTATTTAAGGCGAGATCCGTTGAAATAGCATTAACAAAAAGCGGAAGAAGGATAAACATAAAAATACCGCCTAAACCTAAAATAATAGATGCAATAATGCTTTGAGGTGCATTGAGTATTTTATTTTGCTGACTTAATTCCATTTCGTTCATTTAGCTTATTTTTTCATTAATAATAGATTTGCCCGTTGCAGCCCATTAAGCTGCTGCCGAACAAGTCTAATGAATAAACTCCAAACAAACACTAAGTATTTAAACCTTGTTTCGTAATAGTTTGTTAAGAGTAAAAATCAATTCATATATGAATATCGTAAAAAAATATAGTCTTTCGGAACGAGATGTGGATAGAATTATAGAAATGTCTTGGGAAGACCGAACGCCTTTTGATGCAATCACTGCTCAATTTGGCTTATCAGAAAAAGAAATCATTCAGTTGATGAAAGGTGAAATGCGCTTAAATAATTGGAAAAAATGGCGGGCAAGAGTCCAAGGAAGAGCAACAAAACATCGTAAATTACAAGAAGACGGTACAAACCGTTTCAAATCGTCTAGACAAAAACAAATTACCAAAAACAAAATTTCAAAACGATAGAAAAAAATGGACAATGGACAATGGACGAGCTAGGGTACAAATTGTCCATTATCCATTGTCAATTGTCCATCAATCTAATTTCCTAGATCGGATAGGAATTTAATTCGCATTAATTGAATTTCTTCGATTGTGATATCGTCTTCTTGAAGCTCTTTGAATGCATTATCTACCGAATCATTGTCCGCTTCCATGAAGTAATCTAAAATATCTTCTCGGGAATATTCATCTACATTTTCTTCAATATAATAATCCAAATTTACTTTTGTACCCGAAGAAACAATCATCTCAATTTCGTGAAGCAATTCATCCATTTTGATGCTTTTCGAACTAGCGATATCATCAAGCGGAATTTTTCGATCAATACTTTGAATAATCCCAACTTTCATCCTGGACTTATTCGCCACTGTCTTTATTACAAAATCGGTTGGTCGTTGAATATCATTTTCTTCGACATATTCCCCAATCATTTTAATGAATTTGCGGGCATATCTTCTCGCTTTTCCACTGCTTACTCCTGTGATTTTGGTCATATCCTCCATTGTAATTGGATATTGCGTTGCCATATCTTCTAAAGATGGATCTTGAAAAACAACAAAAGGAGGGACGTTTTTGGTTTTAGCGACTTTTTTTCTAAGCCCTTTAAGCATTTTTAGTAATGTGCCATCTAAAACCGTCGTTCGAGTACCAGAAGCGCCTTCAATCTCTGCGCTTTTTGCTTCAAAATTATGATTGAGTGGAATTTTAAGATCTTGTGGATTAGCGATGTAATCCAACCCTTTTTGGGTTAATTTAATCACACCATAAGTTTCGATATCTTTTCTGACTAGATTATTCAATAAAGCTTGTCGATAAATAGATGACCAAAAATTCTCAATTTGATTTTTTCCAACACCAAACAAACTCAATTGATCATGCTTATAATCCATCATGGGTTTCGTCTTTTTACCCATTATGAATTGAACTAATTCCTTTATATGATAATTCTCCTGTAATTGTTGCACTCCTTCAAGGGCTTGTGCCATTTCTTTTTTAACATCTAATAATTCCTTAGGAGGAAATTTGCAATTATCACATAAACCATTTCTTTCACAAGTATAATTTTCACCAAAATAATGCAACAAGAAACGACGACGACAATCCGCAGTTTCTGAATAAGCCATCATTTCGCCCATGAGCAACATACTCATTTCACGTTCTGCAAGCGGCTTATCTCTCAAGAATTTTTCGAGCTTCTGAATATCTTTATAAGAATAAAACGCGACACAAACGCCCTCTAAACCATCTCGACCCGCTCGACCTGTTTCTTGATAATAGTTTTCGATACTTTTAGGAATATCATAATGTATCACAAAACGAATATCTGGCTTGTCAATTCCCATTCCAAAGGCGATAGTTGCAACAATAACATCGACATCTTCCATTAGGAATTCATCTTGCGTTCTACTTCGAGTTTTAGCATCAAGTCCTGCGTGATAAGGCGCGGCTTTAATGTCATTTACTTTCAAGTTTTTCGCAATTGCCTCCGCCGATTTTCGGCTTTGAACATAAACAATTCCCGATTTACCCTCGTGGTGTTTAACTAATTGAATAATATTTTTGACTGCATGTTCTTTACTGACTTTTGGTCGAACTTGATAATATAAATTGTCTCGATTGAAGGAAGAAATAAAAATATTTTCTGCCTGCATATTGAGATTTTTAACAATATCCTCTCGAACCTTTGGCGTAGCGGTTGCGGTGAGTGCTATGATAGGTATAGTATCATCAATACTGGTGATCATCTCTCGAATGCGTCGATATTCAGGTCGAAAATCGTGTCCCCATTCAGAAATACAATGCGCCTCATCTACTGCAACAAAAGAAAGTGTCACTTCTTTAAAGAATTGAATATTCTCTGGTTTTGTCAAAGTTTCGGGTGCTACATATAGGAGTTTAGTTACTCCTGATTTAATATCCTCTCTTACTTTTTTGACTTGAGCTTTATTCAGTGAAGAGTTAAGAAAATGAGCGACATCATCATCTTGACTATAAGAGCGAATAGAATCTACTTGATTTTTCATCAAAGCAATCAAAGGCGAGATAACGATTGCTGTACCTTCTAGCATTAATGCAGGTAATTGATAACAAAGCGATTTTCCGCCTCCTGTAGGCATAATTACAAAAGTATCATCTTTGTTTAAAATGCTTTGGATAATTGCTTCTTGATTCCCCTTAAAACTGTCAAACCCAAAATATTTATTTAATGCTCCATGTAAATTTTCTGTCATTCCTATCATTGATATGGTATCTTGTGCTATGTAATGGTTTTGGATAAAATTATACTTGGATTGATAACAGCTTTATGCCCAATTGTGTTGAAATATCTTTTAATAACCATATTATTATATATGTAAAAGATTGAATATTAACTTATTTTATGTTTTCTATGTTATCAATTTTTCATTAAAAAAATGTTGTTAATTTTATTTCTCCATTACTGTTAGAATATTTTGTGTTTACCCTTTAATAATTCCTTAAAAATAGTATAATTTATTATTTATTATTTTAAAAAAACATACAAAAGATAAATTTTACTTTCATATTTGATTGATATAAATAACAATTTTTTTTATACTGTGATTCTTATAAAGATACCAAAAAAATCATTATTTCCTACTCAGAACAAAAATCAAGGTATCTTTTAACTATAAATATAAAAATGTGAGTGATTTTTCAGCTATAAATATAGCAAAACAAACGATAAAGGTCGAAATTGAAGCATTAGAGGCATTAGAGAATAGTTTAAATACTGATTTTGAACAGGTCGCGCAATTGATTTTTCGGTCTAAAGGAAGGTTAGTAATCACTGGAATCGGTAAAAGTGCGCTAGTTGCCCAAAAAATTGTAGCTACATTAAATTCCACTGGTACTCCAGCACTTTTCATGCATGCAGCTGATGCAATTCATGGCGATTTAGGCATGATGAAAACCGATGACATTGTTATCTGTATTTCCAAAAGTGGTGAAACACCAGAGGTGAAAGTCTTGATTCCATTAGTCAAAAATTTAGGTAATCTAGTCGTAGGAATGACGAGTAGTTTAACTTCTACCTTAGCGCAACAAGCTGATTATACTTTACATACGCCAATTGAAAAAGAAGCTGATCCAAATAATCTTGCTCCAACTTCTAGCACAACTGTTCAAATGGTTTTAGGGGATGCTTTGGCTATCTCACTTTTAGTAATGCGTGGTTTTACGGCCAATGATTTTGCTAGATTTCATCCTGGAGGTTCTTTGGGCAAACAACTCTACTTACGAGTATCAGATTTATATATTAAAAACGAAAAACCTCAAGTCTCTCCTACCGCTTCGCTTCAAGAAATTATTATTGAAATTTCATCCAAACGATTAGGAATGACTGCTGTAATTAATGAAGCAAAAGCCGTAGTAGGCGTGATTACGGATGGTGATTTGCGTCGAATGCTATCTGCTTCTAATCCAATTCAAACTTTACAGGCTAAGGATATTATGACAAAAAATCCTAAAACTATTCCGCACGATCTACTCGCAGTAAAAGCATTAAATGTTTTAAGGGAAAATAGCATATCTCAACTTATTATTGTCAAAAATGAACAATTTGAAGGCGTTCTTCATTTACACGATTTGATTAGAGAAGGAATTATTTGATTATTGTTGGAAAAACAAAGGATCGAATTTCTTGAAGAAATTCGATCCTTTAAATTCTGTGATTTTAACAAAAATCACCATTCCTTAAAACAAGACATCCATACCAAAAGTTACACTATACAACCATGAATTAGAAGTCACAGGAACTAAACCAGTATCGCTATCTTTTTTAAACGAAAAATCATAATTTTCATTGGTTTGTAAATTATTTTGAGTTGCCATGAAAGAAGACGAAAAATAAATCCCCTTTCCTTTCGTAGAACTATATCCTCCTCCTAATTTCATTTTAACAAAAGGCGCATAAGAACGTTTCAGAACAGATAAATTCTCATCATATGTAAAAGATCTAACATTAGGATTTTTATCAAAATGACCTTCATCCATTTTAAATTTCAGCTCTGCTTGTTTGGTCAATACACCTCCTTCTACATCAATAAA
>CAKZLL010000013.1 GCA_937125475.1 uncultured Saprospiraceae bacterium
AATCACAGAAAAATGGAAGTCAACCTATTTTTTTAAACAACATAACCATATTAGACATTTTTATATTTAGTAGTAAAGATTTTTTGTTAATAAATATTATTTTCACTAAAAATAGACTTGTTCAGTCATATATGATAAAATAAAGCAGAATAATATTTTGTTTTGAATGAAATTTTAGTAAAAATTGAAATGAAATTTGGTTATTGTAGCCTGTCAAGTTGTGATTAAATAAATCCAATCATGCTATTTTGCTGGAAATAGAAAACACGCCATTTTATGAAAATTGATGTTTTAGCACAATTATCCACTCTACTTCATCAAAATGAAGAAGTGAATGTACCAGGAATAGGAATTATTTCTACTCGACAAAATGACTTCTCAATAGATAGGGGAGAAGGGCGTATTGTACCAGCATCTAAACAAGTTCATGAACTTACACGAATTACAGACACCAATAATGAAGATCTTGTCAATTTTATTGCCTACAAATATGGTATTTCATTAGAGGAAGCACGTCAAGCAGTTAATGATTTTGTGCGAAAACATCAAGATAGCATTCGTCATCAGGGGCTGAGTATCCCTAATCTTGGTCGAGTTGTGATGAATGAAGAAGGAATAATCGCCTTTGAACCAGATAATGTTCATAACTTTGACCCTGAATATTTTGGACTACCTGTCCTTAAAAATGTACACCCTATTGCATTACCTAAGCCTAAAACCGAAGAAAAACCAGCAGCTATTGTTGCCACAGATGATAAGAAGAATGATCCTCCAAAGCCTAATTATTTGCCTGCCAAAAGAAATACAGCTAACCAGTTAATTAAGGTAGTGAAGGAAAACAAGTTGGTTCAGCTAGCAATTCCTATTGTACTTTTGTTAATTATTGCTATCCCTTTATCAAAAAATTATTATAATAAATCAAACGCGGGTTATAGTTTTAATAATATTCCAACTCAAGTGGAAGGAAAAGAAGACACGCCAACAGTAGAGGATGCGAAAGCAGAAAAACCTAAGAAAAAAATAGAAAGAAGACTTTCAGAAGGAAAAAAAGAAGTAGTAGTTGATGTACCTACTCCTAAACCTGTAACGCCAGAGCCGAGAAGTGTAGAGGAAGATAAACCGCCGACTCCAGTCGTAACGACGGACGAACGTCATTTGGTTGTAGTTGGTGTTTATGGTAATAAAAATAATGCTGAAAAAATGCAAGTGAATGTTTTTTCTAATGGTTATGAAGCAGATATTCAATCTAAATATGGAGGGAAATATCAAGTAGGAATTATTTTGAAATGTACTCGAGAAGAAATTCGTTCTAAAATGAAGGGAATTAAAAAGACATACCCTAATGCTTGGTGGAAAAACTCTAAATAGTACAAGTCTATTGAATAATGTCCTTAATATTTTGAAAAGCCTGTTGATAATATTTACTTATCAATAGGCTTTTTTATAAAAAACGAGAATTAAAAACTAGATTGTCATGACTAAAGTTGCGATTGTACAAGGCACACCGACCTACGGAAATTTAAAAAAAAGTATTAAACGATCCATCAAGTATATTAAAAAAGCAGCTAAGAAAAACTCGGATCTTATTGTATTCGGAGAGACTTGGTTAGGTGGTTATCCTGGTTGGATTGATCATTGCCCAAATGTAGCAAAATGGGAACATCCGCCAATAATGGAAGCTTGGCAAACGATTTATGATCATGGTCTTGAAGTGCCTAGCGCTGAATTAAATGACCTTCAAGCTGCCGCAAAAGAATATCAAATAGTTGTGGTGATGGGCATTAATGAAGTGGTGAAAAAAGGAAAAGGAAATGGGACGATTTATAATTCGATCATTACAATTAACGAAAAAGGAGAGCTAGTCAATTTGCATCGAAAACTAATGCCTACTTTTAATGAAAAGCTCATTTATGGCATGGGAGATGGGCAAGGATTGAAGGCGGTTGATACTAGTGCTGGGCGAATTGGTTCGCTAGTTTGTTGGGAACATTGGATGCCTCTGACAAGACAAGCAATGCACGACGAAAGCGAAGATATTCATATTGCGCTTTGGCCTTCTGTCAAAAAATCTAGCCGAATTGCGAGTGAGCATTATGCTTTTGAAGGTCGATGTTATGTCATTGCAGTTGGTCAAATTATGAAAGCCAAGCATATTCCTAGTCAATTAACTTTGCCCGAAAATTTTGAAAATGAGCCAGAAGCTTACGTTTGTAATGGCGGAAGTTGCGTTATAGATCCAGAGGCAGAATTTATTTTACCACAACAATTCAATAAAAAAGAAGTGTTTTATGTCGATTTGCCTAAAGTAGCTAATTTGGCGCAATTTAAAATAACACTTGCCGTAAGTGGTCATTATCAACGTCCAGATGTATTTGAATTGGAAGTGAATAAGAAACGGAGTTAGTTGAGGTATCAAATGGGGTAGAAAACGGGCGTATAACAAATTTGCCCGATGAAAAATCGTTCGACAGCACATTCGATGTTAATGTAAAAGGAACGGTCTTTTTTACGGAGGCAATTATTGATATGATTAAGATAAATGGGAAATTATTGAATGTCTCTTCAAAAATGGGTTCTGTTGATTATTGTGAACGAACGGATTCTGTGGCTTATAGAATGTCAAAAAGTGCCTTAAATATGTACACTAAGATTTTATCAAATAGATATAAAAATTCGATTAAAGTTGCTTCAATTCATCCTGGTTGGGTAAAAACAACAATCGCTGAGCGCATGTAAATGCAAGGTTAACACCCGAAGAGTCAGCTGAAAGGATTATTGATTTTATTGAAAATAGATTTAAGAATGGAATGTTTTGGGACGCAGAAAGAAATCTAAGTTTAAAATGGTAGTTTTTATTAATAATACAGATTATATATTCTTTAAATATTCATCAATTTGAGCAATAATTTGATGTGTTTGTTTTAATTTCCCTTATTTTTAGATAAGATCAAATTTTTCAACTTTTTAATTTAACCAAAATGCATAGAACGATCATATTTATTTTTTTATTCCTATCTATTTCGCCTGTTTTTAGTCAAGATCATGTTATTGACTTAGAGAAGAAACCATATTTTCCTGACTTTCATCTTTTCCTAGATGTTCCAAATGGAACGACTTATTGGTTTGAACTGGAAGGAAATTCTTTAACTGAAAAGAAGCTAGCAGCGTTTAATGTTTTGAACACAACCACTCAAAAAACTGAAAAAAGAAGGCTGAAACGCTATTTGTCACTAACAGGGAAGTTTTTGCGAGCCTATTATTATGAAAATAATTTTTGGTTCTTGAACCATGATATTAAGAATGATGAGGTCATTATTACGCCACAATCAACGAAAAAAAAACTCACAAAAGGCAAAGAAAAACAAGTAATCAACATTCCTTTAGAGTACAGGGAGCGAGTTTATATAACGCATCAACGAGGTGATCAAATCTTTGTTTTTTCAAAAGAAGAAAGACCAAATCGCCTCAAAGTTCATGTTATTTCATTGTCTACTGGAAAGATTTTAAAGCTTAGCCGTACATTAGAGAATAGAGATGCTAGCGCATTTGTATCGAGATTTTCTGATGAAAGATTGGCTTTTTCAGCTTTTAATTTTACTGATCAGAATACTATTTTTGAAAAAGATGTTCTTCCAAAGATAGTTGATATTGATTATAGCAATCGTAATTATATCTTAGATTTCGTTAGTGATGTAAAGCTGTTTTTTGATGAAAATGAAGTGGTATTATTAATAGAGCATAGCGAAACTTCTAAGGTTCATTTATATAAATTTGATCTTGAAACTGGAAAAACCGACTTGTCTTATTATAAAATGCAACAAAATAGTAAGTTGTATTCATTTAATACCACTTATTACAATAAAATGTTGTACAGAATAACATCTAGTTTTTCTGCAACTTACTTTGATATTATTGATACAAAAACAACAGAAATAATTTTCTCAAAATTATATACAAAAAATAGTAATTATCCATTTGATTTTCAAGCCTCGAATGGGATGAATCATAAAGGAGCTACTACTGATAATAACAGAAAAATACTCCAAGCATTAGTAACACCTAACGTATTTATTTATCCTGAAATCACTGAAAAAACTTCTAAAATATATATTGGGAGTGTTAGCCGACCTAGCAATGATAGACTTAAACCGATTTCTAAAAAACTTCAAAAAGTGCCATCTTTACGCACTCGTTCCTATAAAAGATTAAATTGGAATTTATATGAGAAACCGATTGTTAATTTACCCTTTTCGGAAAAGATTTGCAATATATATTAATAGAAACAAATATTGATAAGAACGGTCAATTACAAAAAAATAGGAAATTTAAGAGAGGCAATCGTTCAAATCATTTAGAATGTAGCCTTGCTGTAAGTCGTTTTGAAAAAGAAACAAAAACTTTAAATGTAGCAGTACACCGATTTGGAGATGCTTATTATGGTGTTTTTTATTTTAAAAAACGAAAAAAACTCTTTATTAAACAATTAGAATTCTAAATTAAAGGGCTTGTTTGGAGTAAAATCCTAATTAAATCTTTAATTAATGGAAGAACTTTAAAATGCGGTAATAATGAAATTTACAATTACGATAGATATAAAAAAAAGTGCGCCAGCCGTATTTCGATATATTGCTAGCCCGCTTAAATTGGCAGAATGGACGAAAGATTGTCAATCGGTTAAAACCATAAAAGGCAGGCGAAATGATGCAGGGCATACTTCCAAAATTATTATGAAAGACGCTAAATCTACTTATTCAATCGAAGAAGAAGTATTGATGTATCAACGTAATCAGCGTTTCAAAATCATTTTAACGCACAAAGAACTTACGTCTGAGGTCGATTATCTTCTTGAAAAAGTGAGTGACGAACACACTAAACTTCATGCTAGATATAATATTCGGTTTACTAATTTCTTGAATAGGATTTTTAGCTCATTTTTTAAAATTCCAATCAGAAATCAGCAAACCGAAGATCTACGAAAATTAAAACGAATATTAGAAAATCATTAACTATTTATCACCCTTAATGCCTGTTGAATATGTCTGGTTTCGTGCCATAAGGCAAAAGCTAAACCATCTCCGATTTTTAATTTTACAACACGTAAAAATTCAACAGGCACAAGTCTTTTATTTAAATTGACTTGTTTAGCAGCTTTAATAATAGCTGTCCATTGTTTTTGATGCTGTAAAAATTCTTCCAAAACACCTTGATCTAATTTGCTTTGAAGTGTATTGTATTTTTTAAGGGTTTTGTTCTTCTTAGGATTGTTAGGTCTAACGCCGTCAATTGAAATCTTGCCAAACCAACCCGATTTGTAAGCGGTAGTAGGCGAAGTATTGTTTGCTTTTTGAATAGCTGCTTTGATCGTTGGCTGATAATATCGCGCATAAATATTCAAATGCTCTAGGCATTCTAAAACGCTCCAACTTTCAGGATCTAACTTTTTATTATATGTTTCAGTTGATAAATTCATTAACTGATTGGCGATCAAAACTTGATTTTTTTGATGCGCTTCTTCTAACTCTTGTATCCATGCTTGACTTGTCATTTCTTTTTTTTTACAAAAAACGGTAAAATCTAGCTCATTTTCATTGATTGAAATCAAGAATGTGAGTTAATTGCAGTTGAGAATGGAAAATTGATAGTTTTTGAGTTAGTTTGTTAGCCTTTTATTGGTTTGATTTCCTTTTTTAGACGGCTTAGCGTTTCGGGGGTCATGCGAAGGTAAGAAGCGATATACTTATGAGGAAAAAGCTGAAAAACATGTGGACTTCTATTAATCAATCGCTCATATCGCGCTTTAGGCGAAGGCGTTATCAGGTCAATTTCCCTTTCTATTCTGCCGAGTAAAGCTTGTTCAGTTAATTTGTGCCATTGATTACGAAAGAGTGGAAATTGATCTTTTATTTTTAAAAAATCGCCTCGATGAATACCAATAACTTCGGATTTGGATAAAGCCTGAATGGCAAAAGGAGAAGGTCGGTCTTTGACAAAAGAAGGATAATCAAAAAGTAATGTATTAGGATAGCCAAAGCCTACAACAGCGTCATTATGCTCTAAAGGATAAAAAATGCGGAAAGTTCCTTTTTTTACAAAATATAAATAGCGTCCTAATTGACCAGACTGAATTAAAAAATCATTGCGCGAAAGCGTTTTATGAATAGTCCAAACTTCTAAAAGCGCCTGCTCCGCTGCTGCTTCAATTTTTAAATGAGTAAGAAAAGTAGCTAATTTTGACATAAGGCTAGATTGTAATGATTGCTGTGATTGTTATTAAAATCAATCACAGCAATCTCTAACAATTGAACAATCTTTTACTAAGCGTATAAAGGAAAATTCTTCATATAAGCATTCACTTCGCCCTTGATTTGTGCGATTAATGCGTCATTTTCAGGATCACTCAAGATTTGATCAATCCATTCTACTGTTTGTACACAATCCGCTTCTTTGAAGTTACGTGTTGTGACTGCCGCAGTACCAACTCTAATTCCAGAAGTAACGAATGGAGAACGAGTATCAAATGGAACCATATTTTTATTTACAGTAATATCTGCTCTAACTAAAGCTTTTTCTGCTACTTTTCCTGTTACATCTTTAGAACGTAAGTCGATCAACATCAAGTGATTATCTGTTCCACCAGAGATGATTTTATATCCTTTTGCTACAAATGCAGCAGCCATTGCTTGTGCATTTTTAATGATTTGCTCACCGTAAGCTTTAAATTCTGGCTGTAATGCTTCATGGAAAGCGACAGCTTTAGCAGCAATTACATGCTCTAATGGTCCGCCTTGCATTCCTGGGAAAACACCGCTATTCAAGATCGCAGACATTTTAATTACAGTACCTTTTCTTGTTTTTCTGCCCCAAGGATTTTCAAAATTTTCTCCCATGAGGATCAAACCACCACGAGGTCCACGAAGGGTTTTGTGCGTAGTAGTCGTAACAATATGACAATGTTGCATTGGATTTTCCAACAAACCAGCAGCAATTAAGCCAGCAGGATGTGCAATATCTGCCAAAAGCAATGCGCCTACCTTGTCCGCAATTGCGCGAAAACGCTTATAATCCCATTCTCTTGAATAAGCAGAAGCACCACAAACGATCAACTTCGGTTGTACTTCAAGGGCTTTCGCCTCTACTTTATCCATATCAATGCGCCCAGTTTCTTTTTCTACACCATAGAAATTTGGCTGATATACTTTTCCAGAAAAATTGACAGGAGAACCATGAGATAAATGCCCACCATGAGACAAATCAAAACCTAAAATAGGATCTCCAGGTTGTAAAACAGCTAAAAATACAGCCGCATTAGCTTGAGCGCCAGAGTGTGGCTGAACATTGGCATAAGCCGCACCAAACAATTCCTTAGCTCTATCAATTGCCAATTGTTCGATTTTATCAACTACCTCACAACCACCATAATAACGTTTGCCAGGATAGCCTTCTGCGTATTTATTGGTCAAGCAAGTACCCATTGCGTCAATTACTGCTTGAGAAGTGAAGTTCTCAGAGGCAATGAGTTCAATGCCTTCTTGTTGACGATGAAGTTCTTCTTGTATTAATTGTTGTATGACTGTATCTTTAATCATTGTTGTATCTTTTACTTGAAAATTTGCTGCAAATATAAAACAGTTTTAATCATTGTTAAAGGCGTTTCCTAAAGTTCAAAGACATTTTTATGAAAATGGATTAATTTATTTTAAATAATGTGCTTAATGTATTGATAATGAGTTTTTTATTTAAAAAAAAATAAAAAAAATGTATTTTGACTATACCTTTTTTTTAGTGGATTAATTTTTTGCTCAATCATAGTTTTCATTACTCTAAATGAAATTTTAACAAATTTTCGTTAAATGTTGAAATAATATGATTGAAACGCTCTCTACGTTTGGGATTAGTAAGGAAATCGCCAACCATTTTTATATAGATAGCATGGACAACCCGTTCATTGTAGACTGTTGAACTTCTCGCTACTTATAATATTTCTATAAAAAAGATCAAAGCCTCTAAAATATATAAACAAAAAGCATTATTTTTGCGTTTAGAAACTGCTCATGTGGATGTTACCGTTTTTGAATCTACATTTGATACTACTGAAAGGTTAGTGCAAACGAACAACGGCGGGCCTCAATCTTTGACTTGTCGGATTCGCTCTTTATTGTAGCGACAAGGGGATTACGAAATTGGTTTGGCTGCCTTAAACCTGATTTGAAGAGGTTCCAAAAACCCTTCTTCATCTGCGTGGGCTAGTTTTTTTTATTTTTAATAGATGAAAGTAATTATTCATCAACCCACCTTTATAAATCGCTCCATAATAAAATTATAAATTTGAAAATACGTATTGAAAAACGTTAATTATGAGCAAGCATTTATTTGTTTATGGTTCTTTAAGGAACGAGTTTGACAATCCAATGGCAACATTTTTAAATGGAAATGCTGAATATATTTGCGAAGGAAAATTGCAAGGCTTTTTATATGATGTCGAGACTTATCCTGGTGCTATTCACGATTTTACGACTGATGCTGCTGTCTTAGGACAAGTATTTAAAATGGAAGACGAAGCATTTATTTTTAATGTGCTCGATCCTTATGAAGGAGTTGAAGATGAGTTATTTACGCGCCAAATTTGCCCAGTTGATATAGGTGAAGAAGGTACAAAGGAAATGATTAATTGCTGGGTTTATTTATTCAATTTGCCGACTATTTTTTTAAAAAAGATAGAAAACGGTAATTATATTGAGTATGATAAAAAAATGAAACGCCTTTCTCCTGATCGCCTTCCACCTTATCGTTATACAGGTGACATATAGTATATGATCAAGGCAAATCGGTTTCATAATTTAGTTTGATTATTGATTACTATAAAAATAATGATAATAACCAGTATCACGTTTCCAACCTAATCGCTCATATAGTTTTTGAGCAGGATTGTCTTCTGCTGTTTCTAATGCTAATCCTTTTAGGTTATTAGCTTTTGCAAATGCTTTAGCATGATTTAATATTGCTGCTCCAACACCTTTTCCTCTAACTGATGAATCAACAAAAAGATCATTCAATACTAACATTCTTTGCATAGAAACGGACGAAAACATAGGATATAATTGAGTAAATCCAACTGCTTTTTCATCCAAATACGCCAAAAATATAATTGATTCGCTTTGTTCTATACGTTCTTTTAGGAAATTACGAGCGCCTTCCATATCTGATTTTTGTTCGTAAAATACGCGATACGCATTAAAAAGTGTTGTGACTTCTTCTAAATTATCCAATGTAGCAGTGATAATTCTCATGTTTTTTATTTTAAAAAAATTTAATAAAATCAAAAAAGCTCCACAGCCAAAATAATGAATTTATACATTATTTCAGTTGTGAAGCTCCTATTTTATGCTGAAAAGAATAATGATTATCCTACTTTGGCAGCATTTGCAGAACGCTTACGCATGTTTTCTTTTAAGATAATTTTACGTAAACGAATATTTTCAGGCGTGATTTCTACATATTCATCATCATAAATATATTCCATCGCTTCCTCTAATGAAAATTTGATTGGAGGTGGCAATTTTACTTTATCATCAGCTCCAGAAGAACGCATATTAGTTAACTTCTTCGTTTTAGTAACGTTAATTACCAAATCATCCGCTCTTGAACATTCGCCAATTACCTGACCTTCATATACATTAACGCCTGGTGGAACGAAAAATTTACCTCTATCTTGTAATTTATCCATAGAGTAAGGAATGGTTGTTCCTGGATGCAAAACAATCAAACTACCTTTATTTCTTCCTGGAATATCGCCTTTCCAAGGTGCATACTCCAAAAATCGGTGTGTCATTACTGCTTCACCCGCTGTCATATTAATAACGTTGGTTCTCAAACCAATAATTCCTCTTGATGGAATTTCAAACTCCAAGTGAATAATATCACTCTTAGGTTCCATGATTTTCATTTCACCTTTTCGCTGTGTTACTGCTTCAATTACACGACCAGAAAATTTTTCTGGAACATCAACGACTAGCAACTCAACAGGCTCATGTTTTTTACCATCTATCTCTTTGACTAATACTTGTGGTTTACCCACTTGTAATTCATATCCTTCACGACGCATCGTTTCAATCAAAACAGACAAGTGCATCACACCACGACCAAACACTCTAAAAGAATCAGCCGATTTGGTTTCTTCTACTTTAAGTGCTAGATTTTTTTCCATTTCTTTTGCCAAACGATCTCTAATATGGCGAGAAGTCACATATTTACCTTCTTTACCAAAGAAAGGAGAATTGTTGACTGTGAATAACATACTCATTGTTGGCTCATCAATTGAGATTGGAGGCAAACCTTCTGGTGCATCAAAATCTGCAATTGTATCACCAATATCAAAATTATCAATACCTGTCAAAGCACATAAATCACCACAAACAACAGCCGTGGCTTTTTTACGAGCCAAACCATCAAAAGTATATAATTCTTTGATTCTTGTTTTGACTGGTTTTCCGTCTCTTTTTACTAAAGAAACAGGCATATCAGCTCTCAGCGTTCCTCTTGCAACTCGACCTACTGCAATTCGACCAACATAATTAGAATAATCAATCGAAGTAATTTGCATTTGAACCGAACCTTCTACAATTGGAGGTGAAGGAACATGCTCAATTACCTGATCCAATAAATAATTAATATTGTCAGTTTTGTCCTCATGGTTTTCACTCATCCAACCAAATTTGGCTGAACCATAGACAGCAGGAAAATCTAATTGTTCCTCACTAGCATCTAAAGTGAACATTAAGTCGAATACCATTTCATGAACATCCTCTGGACGACAATTTGGTTTATCTACCTTATTAATAACAACAATGACTTTCTTATTTAAACTCAATGCTTTCTGTAACACATAACGTGTTTGTGGCATTGGTCCTTCAAAAGCATCGACTAATAAAATAACACCATCAGCCATATTTAAAACACGCTCAACCTCACCACCGAAATCGGCGTGACCAGGAGTGTCAATAATGTTGATTTTATGCCCTTTGTATCGAACAGAAACGTTCTTAGAAAAGATAGTAATACCGCGCTCGCGCTCTTGGTCGTTGCTATCTAAAATTAGATCACCTGTTTCTTCATTCTCTCTAAACAATTGACATTGATGAAGGATTTTATCTACAAGTGTCGTTTTTCCATGATCGACGTGGGCGATAATGGCGATATTTCTTATTTTTTCCATGATTTGCTTATTCTTCCTGTTTAAGGCTGCAAAAGTAAGGCTTTCTCTTTGAAGAAACAAATACTATTCAAATGAGTTCTTGCTTTGATTGTCAAGGACTTATTCTTGTGTCATTTTGATAAATTGTGTTTATTCCTTTCCTTTTATTGGTTGTTTAATTCTCTTGCCAAATCATTATATTTGTTTTGGGCTTTCTAAAAAATTAAATTGTGTCTTTAGTTATAATAGTAAGAGGGGCGTTTGACTTTGTTTGTATGAAATTTTTTATCTCACTTTACTATTTTATTTACTTATTATCAATATTTGGATAGTCAAGTAAAAATTATAACTGCTTTTTTTGAGAAAAATCGCTCTTTACTCTAATTTATTTTTTAATCAAAATATTAATGATTGAACACATTAAACTATTTCATATTAAATTCGTCTAAATTTACGCTAAACCAAATGCCGCGTTCATCCGTTGAAATACCGCGTTAATGTATTTGCGAAACATAAAACCGTTACTTTGCCGTTTTAGCATGGTCTTAGATTTGTATATTTACGTATAAGAATTATGAGAAGATTATCATTAACTAATAAAGAAAGAGAGTTTAATACCACTTTTCGCTAAAAACAAATAAACATTTACACTATGAAAAAGATGATTTTAATGTTGTTGATTGGGTTGTTTACATTTACAGCCACTATTCATGTATCTGCACAAAGCACAAAAACTAAAGCTAAAACAACCAGTGTTTTAAAAAAGCTAAAGCCACAAAAACCAAGAACCAAATCAAAAAAAGTGACTAAGAGGTCAAAGAAAAAACCTGTAACGAAAGTTCAAAAACGTAGAAAAACCACCTCTCGTCGTCCAAAACAGAATAAGAAATCTAAAAAGAATTAATTATTCCGTAATTAATTTTTGCTATATTAGCAATACAATCAATTTTATGTGAAATATACAGCATTATTTATGATTTAATTTTGAACATCAATATGAGAAAACGCTGTACCAAGTGATGCTAACTTCTGTTGGCATCACTTATTTTTTATATTATTTGCCTTTCTATTTTAAAATTTAACTTGCTGAATAATTGTTATATTTTTCAATCATTTGTAGATGATCTCGATGCCAATGATTGATTGTTTTTGGATCAAAATAGCCAATCATATCACTCTCATACGATTTTTGAAGCGTTCCGCTCACTATTGTACAATGATAAAGAATATGAATAGTACTATGTGGTTGTTGAAAATCGCCTGCTTTTCTTGACACAATTCCAATCATTTTTATAATGTCAATTTCTAACTGAGTTTCTTCTAAAAACTCCCTTTTAATAGCTATTTCGGGCGTTTCATTTGGATCTATCCAACCGCCAATCAAGCCCATTTTATGATCATCCGCTCTTTTTTCTAGTAGAAATTGTCCATTTTCATTAGTAATAATCCCATTTACACCGACTTTGGGTGTAATAGAGCCTACTTCATTTTTAAATTGTTCTGCAATGGTTTTTCGATCTAATTTATAAATATCGCTATATTGATCTGCGGCTAATGATAATAATTTTTCAAACCGTATTTTGTCATGGTTATCTTTTGTATAGGTCAATCCCATTTGGGCGATGCTCCTAATTTCTTCTAATAATTCAACAATGTTTTTCATAATAGGTTAGATTTAAGGCATAAACTTACAGAGTTAATTGTTCTTCTAAAAGTTGACTATTTAATTTTCATTATTAAATTAATTTATATTTTTACATTCATTGTGCTTTATAAAAAAGCACAATGAATTAATCCTTTAAAATTACAATATAAAAAAAGTATAAAATGAAAAAGATATTTCTCCTCAGTTTATTTTCATTGCTTTTAAGTTTCTCATCATCAGCTCAATTCTCAAATGCGATAGAAATCAAATCCTTTCCATATGCTGCCTTTCTTCCTCAAGTTCCAATTTTTCCACTCTCTGTTGAAGCTATTTTTAATGACAAGTTCGGGGTTGAAGCGGATGCTATTTTAGCCTCTTTTGATGATGAGCATGTAAGAATATTTTATTTGTCAGCTAAATATTATTTCGTTCCTCGTCGTGGTGGTGATAGTTTTTATTTTGGTGCATATGGAGGAATAATTAATGCAGATGAGGATATAATTACGGGTTTAGGTGGATTACTTGGAGAAAAATTTCTATTTCGTAATAATTGGATGTTAGATCTTGCTATTGGTTTAGGTTTGAGCCCAAATACTGTTGAATTTTTCCCTTATATTAAATGTAGTATGGGGTATCGTTTCAATATGGTGAAAAAAGAAAAGTAGAAGAATTGCTATGATTTTAAGAGTCATAGCAATTCTATTAATTACTTTTTAGGTAAAAACACCTCTGCCATCATGCACCTTGCACTTCCTCCACCATATTTTTCGATGGTATAAATGGGCGCGTGTAAGATATTCGTGAATTGTTCTATTTGCTTGACTTGTGCAGCGGTTAGAGATAAAAATGCTTGCTCTGACATCACTAAAAAGCGTTTGCCAGCTTCATTTTTTACTTGTAACATATTTCCTGCAAAGGCATTTATTTGAGCAAAAGATAAATCAATAATCGTCTTGCCTGTTCGTTCAAAAGTTGATTCTAATAAAGCTCGTTCGGCTTCATTTTTAATACTTTCCATACAAATTACTACAAAATCAACGCCTAATCCCATCATCACATTTGTGTGATAGATCAATTGACCTTGCTCATCAACTGCTTCAAATAGAACTTCTTTGCAATCTAAGCTTTTACAAAAAAGATCCATTGCCTCAGGCTCAGTTCTTGGGCTAACACAGGCATAAGCGATATTATTAGGTCGATCTAAAATCAAACTTCCTGTGCCTTCCAAATAGATATTCCTAGCTTCAAAAACAGATAAATCTATCCGTTTAGTAGATTGATGTGTTTCAAAAACGCGATTTAAAACAGCTTCGGAACGTTCTAGTCGTCTATTTTTGGCAAACATCGGATACAATATTACTGTACCATTTTCATGAAAAGAAACCCAATTGTTGGGAAAAACAGCGTCTGATTTAACGGGTTGATCGCTATCTTGTGCAACAATTATTCGGATGCCATTAGCTCTAAGTTTTTCTACAAAACCATCAAATTCGGCTACTGCTTTGGCTGAAATTTCTTTTGTTGAAATAGACGTATCATTAACTTGAAAGGCATTGCTAGATGCTGTTAATTCATTAAATCCAAAGTTCTGTGGACGTACCATTAAAATCGTGTCCGTAATTTGGTTTTTCATTGCTCTGCTTAATTTAAATAAGTTGAATTTTGATTGCTTTTGCTAAAAATAAATCAAAAAAGAAAACATGTAAATCTTCTAATACTCGATTTTCCATTAGCACTGTAAAGAAAAACTTTAAGTTGGTATTTTCATATAAAATGATCCTAAAAAAAGCATCAATTTTTATAGTTTTTTAGCAAGTTGAATGAATTACTAATATAAATGGTATCAATTTCTTGAAAATTGACAAATTAGGATAAATGAATAAATAAAAATGAACTCAATATATTTTCAATCACTATTAGGAGTTTCTGTGGATAAAAAACTCATTTTGAGCATTTTTACTCGAAATACAACTTAGAAAAACCTAGTAATTTGATGAAAATCCATCATTTGAGGTCTCGAAACATAAATTTTATCTAATGAATGATTTGATTCGTATTTATAATTTTAGATAAGATGACAAATTTGTACCTTTGCAGCCAATTAATCAATTAAGGTTAAAAAGGACATAAAATCTTTCTTTTTTTCTTTAAAATAGAAAAGCGGTAGCGGAAATCATGGAAAAAAATCAGATTATAGGTTTTGGGCTTATCTTCCTTTTATTAATAGGATATAGCTATTTAACAAAGCCAACAGAGGCGGAATTACAGCAGATGCAAGCGCGTCAAGATTCGATCGACTTGTCTAAACAAATCGATACGACCAATAAAATCGTTCAAAATGATACGATTGATTTGGATAAGGTCATGAATGACACATTGATAAAAGCGGCATTATCGAAAGACTTTGGCGTATTTTCAGGAGCAGCATCAGGAACAGAAAAAGATATTGTATTGGAGAATGAAGTAATGAAAATTACTTTCAATTCAAAAGGGGCGAATATCAAAGAAGTGTTATTGAAAGAGTATGAAAAGTTTGTTCAGCAAGAGGATAAAACTTTTACAAAAGTTCCACTCAAATTATTAGAAGACGAAAAAGATAAATTTGAATATGTCATTCCTGTAGCGAACACGACTAAGGGAACAGTCAAAACAAGTGATTTGTATTTCGAGCCTTCTATCAAAGGAAAAACAGTCACTTTTACGGTTAGTGCAGGTGATGGTCGTTATATTGAGCAAAAATATACACTTCCTACTAAGGATAATTATTTCTTGGATTACGATATTTCTTTTGTCGGAATGGATAAAGTTATTCCAGATAATGTGAAAAACATTCAGTTAAACTGGGAAAATAATCTTGATAAATTAGAAAAAAATGCGCAATATGAGCGTACTCAATATTCTGGTGTACATTATAGATACGCGGAAGAAAGTGCGAGTTGTATTGGAAATGATACAAAAGAATTGACGAAGCACCCTGTTCAATGGGTTTCTAGTGCGCAACAGTTCTTTAACACGTCAATTATTGCCAAAAATAATTTTTCTAGTGCAACGATTGGATCTGTGCCAATGGAAGAAGAAGATCCAAATTTGAAGAAAAATGAAGCACAAATCCAAATTCCTTTTAATCATGGAAGCAATGAAACTTTCCCGATGCAATTATACATTGGACCAAATGATTTCAATCGCCTTCGTGCTGCTGATATGCAATTAGAAGATGTCATTGAATTTGGTTGGGGAATTTTTGGAACAATCAATCGTTGGATCATTCGTCCTGTATTTAATGCCTTGTCTGGTGTGATTGGAAGCGCAGGAATTGTTATTTTCTTATTGACTTTAGCAATTAAATTGGTGCTTTATCCATTGACTTACAAGATGTTATATTCTCAAGAAAAAATGGCAGCACTCAAGCCTCAACTTGAGAAAATCAAAGAAAAAACTGGAGATGATACACAAGCTTATTCTGTGGAGCAAATGAATCTCTATCGAGAAACGGGGGTCAATCCGCTCGGGGGCTGTTTCCCGATGGTACTCCAAATGCCGATTTGGTTCGCGCTCTATCGCTTTTTCCCTGCGTCGATTGACTTCCGTCAGGAGGGCTTTTTATGGGCAGATGATTTATCTTCTTATGATTCGATTTGGACATTTGGTGATGTGCCAATTTTGAGTTTAATTCAATTCGATCACATCAGTTTGTTTACATTACTTTGGGCTGGTACTACGATTTTATATACGTATTACAACACTAAGCACATGACTATGCCAAACCCAATGATGAAATATATTCAGTATTTCATGCCATTGATGTTCATTTTCTTCTTTAATAGTTTTGCTTCTGGTTTGACTTGTTATTTATTTTTTAGTAACTTGATGAATATTACTCAAACTTTAGTCACTAAAAACTTTATCATTGACAAAAAGAAGATAGAACAACAACTAGAGGAAAATCGAAAGAAACCGAAAAAGCAATCGAAATTTCAAGCAAAACTGCAAGAAGCAATGAAGCAACAGCAGGATTTGAAGAAACAAGAAGCTGCGGCAAAAGGTAAAAAAACGATTGAAAAACGTAATAATAGACGTAGCAATAAGAAGTAATTTTGATAATGGAGAATTGATAATGATCGAGTTAGCGCATTAGATTTTTCATTGAAAAAAGCCATTTCGAGTAATTAATACTTGAAATGGCTTTTTTATTTTTTTAAATTTAAAATACCTGTTGAGTAGGTTTAATTGATGATATTTGGGTTGTATCAATATTGAAAAATTATTATTTTAGAATATTAGTAAAGGTTTTTTTCCCTTTTACGAAAAACGAAATAACAACACTTTTTTTCAAAATGCCATTAAAATTAGGTGCGCCAATTGTTGCTTTTTCAATCAGTTGATTATAGTGCTTTCGTTTTTTTATAATTTTAAAAACACGTGGATAAACATAAAAATGCGCTCGAATAATAGCTTGAATTTCTTTGAATTTCCCTTCGGTAAGAAACAAAACGCCTGCTAAACCATCCAAAATCAATCGAAGCGGAATAAGCCATAATAGCTTGGAAACAGGTTCATTTTTTAATAAAGTCAAAATACTATTTCTAAAATTCAGATAGACTTTGCGTGGACTTGTCGGAGGAAGCGTTCCACCTCCAACATGATAAACAACGGATTGAGGAACGACCAAATTTTTATATCCAGCGCGTTTCAATCGCCAGCATAAGTCAATTTCTTCCATATGAGCAAAATATTCATCATCCAAACCTTCTAACGCATCGTATAAATCAGCTCGAATGAACATAGCTGCGCCAGTTGCCCAGAAAATTTCTTGAATATCATCATATTGCCCTTCATCGGTTTCTAAGCTAGAAAAAACTCGACCTCTACAAAAAGGATAGCCCAAATGATCCATCCAGCCACCGCCACCGCCAGCATGTTCAAAAAGTGTTTTATCGTAATGAGCGAGGATTTTAGGTTGGCAAGCTGCTACTGTTTTATCGGCTTCCATTTGTTCGATGATCGGTGGAATCCAGTTTGGTGATACTTCAACATCGGAGTTTAATAAAACATAATAATCGGCTTTGATTTGCTTTAAAGCATAATTATAACCGCCAGCAAAACCATAATTGACATCAGAAACCACCAATTGAACCTTGGGGAAATGCGCCAATAAAAACTCAATAGAATCATCCGACGAGCCATTATCTGCCACATAAACAGTCGTGTTGATCTCATTTGAGTAATCAACCACTTTTTGTAGAAATTTTTCTAAAAAGTGACGACCATTAAAATTTAAAATAACAACTGCTATGCTGGGTTGATTCATGGTTATTTAGTGATTAATAGGATTATCTAATTGTTTTAAAGCCTCTAAAGTAGCGATTTTATCTAGTCCTAACTGATGTTTTAATGCCTCTAATCCTTCAAATTTCTTGTCGGCTCGGATATGCTTTGAAAATGCTACACGAATATCTTGTCCATAAATATTCTGATCAAAATCAAAGATATTTACTTCAATTGAAATAGTTTTTCCATCTAAAGTCGGTCGATTTCCGATATATAACATCCCTTGATATTGTTGATCATTATGAACAACTTGCACCGCATAAATTCCGATAGGAGGAATGAGTTTGTGCCGTTCTTTGACTTGAATATTAGCGGTCGGATAGCCTAATTCGCGCCCAAGTTGCTGCCCGTAAACGACTTCTCCACTAATCATAAATGGATGATTGAGCCATTCAGCGGCTATTTTAACCCTTCCTTCGAGCAGTGCGTTTCGTATTTTAGTAGAACTGACGACTATGGAATCTACATCTTGTTTCTGAATTTCCATTACCTCAAAACCATATTTCCCTTCATATTGCTTGAGCAAATCAATATTGCCCACTCGCTTGTTGCCGAACTTATGATCATAACCAATGATGATTTTTTTAGGCTGGAAATTTTTTACTAAAAAATGCTCGATATATTCCTCTGGAGATTGTTGAGAAAATGCTTTAGTAAAAGGAGCAATGATCAAATGATCAACACCGTACTTTTCTAGTAATAGTATTTTTTCATCAATGGTATTGAGTAATTTCAAAGAATTATCATCAGGTCGAACGACTAAACGAGGATGAGGATGAAAAGTAATAAGAATACTTTCGCCATTAATACGTTGAGCGGTATCATTGATGCGTTGAATGATGGTTTGATGTCCAGCATGAACGCCATCATAAGAGCCGATGGTAATAACCGCATTATTAAAATGAGGAAGTTCGTCTAAATTTCTGTGTACTTTCATGAATGATTGAAATAAGATCACAAAAATATGGATTAAAGTCAACTTTCAAAATGAGATTGGGTAGAAGTCTAAGATTAATCTTTTTTATCTCTTTATATTTTAGTCGATTAAAATAGTATTTTTATCATAAATAATAGTGATACTTTTATTTTAGTTCTATCTTCTGGATAAGAAATTAACGAATAATAAAACTGCAAGCTTATGAGAGAGTACAAAGTAAATCGGATAGGAAGTTGGGGCATGGAACATGAAGTTCAAGATTATAGAGGTATTTCGATAATGAAAATCAAAAAGCAAAGTGCTTTTTCCTATACTATTGACATTATTTCTGGTTCTAATGCTTGGGTTTGTAGTAATAATTCGTGGATGAATAAGTTTACGATTGAGAATAAGCGAGGCGTAGTGATTGGTGAAATGAAAAAATCAGCGTGGAATAGAGACGCTG
>CAKZLL010000014.1 GCA_937125475.1 uncultured Saprospiraceae bacterium
AAGGCAATCTTTTTTATAAATCAGATAAATTTTGGATTATATTAATGTCTATTTTTATACTTAGTTCAATGACTGTGTTACTTTAGTATAGCCAATTATTGATCAAAATAAGTGGGAGATTTTTCATTATTTGAATGAAAATAAAGACAGGCAATTATAGAAAGGAAGTGTGATTTTAATGAACGGATACTATTTCAGGATATCCGTTCATTAAACTATCTTTATAAATTCTCTTGTAGAATACCTCTAACGTCAGATTTAATTTTATTTGCCAAATTGTTGGCAGTCACTTCTGAAGTGCTTTCGGCATAAATCCGAATAATTGGTTCTGTATTTGACTTGCGTAAATGAATCCAATCTTTATCAAACTCCACCTTCAAACCATCAATTGTGGTGTGTGGCAAGTGTTTGTATTTCTTTTCTAATTGTACTAATAAGTTATCAACGTCAATATCTGGCGTTAATTGAATTTTGTTTTTAGAAATAACATAATCAGGATAAGAATTTCTTAAAAAAGAAATTGGTCCTTTGAAATTGGCTAAATGAGTTAAAAATAAACCAATACCAGCTAATGCATCTCTTCCGTAGTGTGTTTCTGGATAGATTACTCCACCATTACCTTCTCCTCCAATCACTGCATTGACGGCTTTCATTTGAGTAACAACATTGACTTCACCTACTGCTGCTGCATGATAAGTACAACCATGTTTTTCAGTGACATCCCTCAAGGCTCTAGTCGAAGACAAGTTAGAAACGGTACTTCCTTTTTTGTGTGTCAAAATGTAATCAGCGATAGCTACAAGCGTATACTCTTCGCCAAACATCTCTCCATCCTCACAAACAAAAGCCAATCTATCTACATCTGGATCAATAGCAATACCTAAATCTGCTCGCTCAGAAACCACCAATTTTGATAATTCAATTAAATTATCAGCTAAAGGTTCTGGATTGTGTGCAAATTCTCCGTTTATTGTATCATTCAATCCGATTACTTCACATCCTAATTGTTCCAAAAGAGGAATAACAGAAATCGCACCAGTTGAATTAATACAATCTACAACTACCTTAAAGTTTCGTGCTTTAATTTTATCAGCATTGACCAATTCTAGCGCGAAAATCTCTTCGATGTGTTTTTGAATATAACCATCTTTATATTCGTAAGTACCTAAATCATTGACATCAACATAGTCAATTGCTTTGTCATCAATGAGTTGTAATACTTCACTTCCATCTTTTCCAGAAATAAACTCGCCTTTATCATTGATAAATTTAAGTGCATTCCATTGTTTTGGATTATGGCTTGCAGTAATAATAATACCTGCACCTGCTTGTTCGTGCGGCACTGCTATTTCTACAGTAGGGGTAGTTGAAAGACCTAAATCAATCACACTTACTCCGACCATTCTTAAAGCATTAACGACTAATTGATTAACCATTTCGCCAGAAATTCGACCATCTCGACCGATAACAATTCTTGGATTATTGGTTTTTTGTTTGACCCAATGACCAAAAGCCGCAGCACATTCTACAATATCTTGGGCTGTCAAATTTTCACCAACTTGCCCACCTATTGTACCTCTAATACCAGAAATGGATTTAATTAAAGCCAATGTTTTATGATTTTTAATGATTAGTAACAATAAAAAATAAGATGTTCAAGCTATTTTTACCATTACTTAAATATAAATATAGGCATCGAATGCTTTTAATTGCATTTGATGCCTGTTATTTAGATAAGACAGTCAGACTTTCTTATTCTTCGCTTTTACCTTCTTCTACTACTACTGCCGCTTTTTCTGCTTTTAATGCTCTTAAAGCGTCTGCTGCTTTAGAGTTTTTTTTCTTTGGTCTGCTATTTCCGAAAGAACCAAGTACAATTTTACCTTTTTTTGTTCTTTTATCACCTTTACCCATTATCTTTTTTTTTAATAAAATGAATAATTTAAATGTTTGAAAACATCTAAAATTAAATAGTGCGCAAATTTACAAAAATATCGGTATTACGTGGGTTTTGAACTAATAAAAATGACAATTACTTGTTTTTTTTATTCTAGATGCCTTTATACGTCAAATATTTAAAGGAATAGGAATGTCGCTTTTTACTTTTACAAATACGATATTATCTGATTCTAATTTGTTATCACTTAGATAATTATTGATTTTGTTGATGGTTTGTAACGTTCCATTTTCATTAATAATATGAGGAGTATAGCCAAAGGATTTTAATAATTTCTCTGCTTCTACATGGCTTTCATTTCCACGTTCATTAGATAAATATTCCATTGCAATGATAGGAGCGGACTGTTTTAAATAGGTAGCTGCGCCATTCAATACACGAAATTCAGCACCTTCCACGTCTATTTTTATGACTTTAGGATAGCGATTTTCTTTTTTTAAGAATTGATCTAGAATAGTTGATTTTACTGTGATTTCGGTTGGCGGTGATTTTTGAAACCATGCTTCATTTTCAAATTGACTAACATCAAGTGTATTATATTCAGAGTACAAATTAGGAAATTCATAGAAAATCAAATCTTGACTAGAATCCGAAATAGCATGATTGTAAGCTGTCATATTTGCCATTCGAGCTTGATTCTTATTAAGCATCTGAAAAGTTACTGGCGAAGCTTCAAAAGCAATCACTTTCCCTTTTTTGCCAACTAAACTGGAAGCAAGCAGAGAAAAATATCCATAATGTGCGCCAATATCCAAAAACAAATCGCCTTTATTAAGCGTATTAATTAGAAATTTAGCAAGTTTTATTTCTGATAAATGCGTTTTTCCACCTGTTAAATAAATATCTGTGCTCGAAGGCAAAAAGATATTCATCGTCGCATCAAAAAAAGTAGTTGAAACGACTTCCTTTTCTTGCTTATTCCTTTTATAGACTAATTCTCGAAACAAAATAGCGTGGAAATATCGTAAAGGATGAGCTAACATTCGTTGCAATTTCGATGTTGAGCCAATCTTTTCCACCTGATTAACATTTAAAAAAAGTTCTTCTTTTGTCATTGATTTTCTTTGTGCGATAAATATAATAAAGAAGGTAGTTTTTCAAAAGAATGTAACTAAAATTACTTATTTTTTAGGAATATGTCCTTCGCCTTTGCAAATATCGCAGATTGTTTTTTCGCCTCTTAGACCACGCCAGTAGCCTTTTCCTTCACATTTTTTGCAGGTTGAAAAACCAGATCTATTTTTTATAAAAAAGAATACAAAAAGAAATAAAGCTATAACAAATAAGATAGGCATTATTCTAATCATGATTATATGTTTTGTGTGCTCTTTAGTAAATTATTTCCTTCCAAATATTGCCAAATCAAATCTGTCGCGCCTCGATTATTCTGTATATAAGTCAATGCTTTTTTACTGGCTTTTTCATGAAAATCAGGCAGTTGCAATTTTAATATCATTTTTTCAAAATCTGCTTGATCTTGAATAGTAAAACCTCCTCCATTTTCAACTAACCAGTTTGCTTCTTCAAATTTTTGGTACTTTGGGCCAAAGATAACTGGCAATCCAAAAGTGATTGGTTCGAGTGTATTATGCAAGCCTTTCCCGAATGCTCCACCAATATATGCCCAATTTCCATACCGATATAATCCGCTCAACATGCCAATATTATCAATAATCAAGATATTCGCTTGGGCTATTGTTGATTGATTGGAATTCGAATATCGAATTGCATGAATACTTTTAGGAAGTTGATTGATAATTTGTTGAATATGTTTGTCATCAATTTCATGTGGTGCAATGATGATTTTAAAAGGTAAAGGCTGATTTTTTTTACAAAATTCGGCAATAATCGCTTCATCGGGCTGCCAAGAACTTCCAATGACTAAAAGAGATTCATCATTTTTAAAAGCTGCGATCATCGGAAAATCCTTTGCATTTTTTTTAATACTCCAGACCCGATCGACACGCGTATCGCCACTAATGATGCTATTTTTAATTTGATGCTTTTTTAGCAGATCAAGGCTAATTTTATTTTGAACAAAGAAATGATCAAATTTTAATAATATTTTTTTGTACCAACTGCCATACCATTGAAAAAAGATTTGAGATGGTCGGAATAAAGTTGAAATAGAAATTAGAGGAATTTTTTGCTGCTCTAATTCATTAATATAATGATACCAAAATTCATATTTTACAAAAACAGCTAAACTCGGTTGAGTAAGCTCGATAAACTTTTGTGCATTATGTTTTGTATCCAAAGGCAGGTAATAAACAAAATCCGCTAGAGCATAATTTTTGCGGAGTTCATATCCTGATGGCGAAAAAAAAGTTAATAAAATCTTTTGTTTTGGTTGTTCTTTTTTAATTTTTTCAATTAACGGACGACCTTGCTCAAATTCGCCTAACGAAGCAACATGAATCCAAATCGCTCCTTTTTCGACTGTTTTTGCTATATTTTTAAAAATATCTTTTCTGCCATTTACCCATTTTTGAGCTTTTGGAGAAAAGAAAGCTGCTAATCGAATACCGCCTCCATACATTCTAACACCGATGTTATACAACATTTTCATGGCGCAAAATTAAATTTTTTATACTTCTAAAGTGTAATATTTTAATATAAAAAGATACTTTAGGACTTATTTTTCACATTTCTTGAATTCTAATTATTTTAAGAAATTGATAAATTAAAAGTAAGTTCTGAACGAACGATCTAATAAAACGCTGGAAATTAGAGATAATACGGATTTCAATTAAAGATGTCGTATATAAAACCTTTCTTTTGAATTTATAATTCGTTGAAAATAAACTAGGCTATGCCTGCGTTTTTCGCCTCGTCTAAACTCAAAATAAATAATGGTTCTTTGACAATTTCTGCCAAAATGAGTATTTTTTTAATCCAGCGGTGGCTTGCCCCGTTGTTTTTCAAGGAGTTAGAACAATGGGGCAAGCCCACATTGGACTAAAAGGCAGAAATTGTCAAAGACCCTAAATAATTTTATTTATATGTCATCCTCAATTGAAATACATATAATATATTTTAGTGTTAAGAGTAATTACTTGTTTTTTTACAGAAAAAATTGAAGTAATCTCTCAATATAAAAAGAAGCTAATCCTAACTAGAATTAGCTTCTTTTCTATTTAAAAAATCATATCGAAAATTAAGATATTAAACACCAAATTGACTAAGGTGATGATCTAAGTGTTTTGAAAACATCATATTCCATTCTTTTTCTGGCATTCGACCAAAAGAGCGTGATTCTTTATTGTCAAAATGCGAAGCACCTAAACGTTGTGTTTTTTTAATATGATCAATTAATTTCTTTTTCTCTGTTTCAAAATCTCTCTCATTTGCAATGATAAACTCTGGTGCAGTTCTAGTATTTTTCTTATAGGATTTGTCTCCAACAACTGTATTTTTTACAAATAATTTTAGCATAAAACGAACAACTGCATTTGGTTTTGGATATTTATCTGTGTAAACCATATCATAAGTCACATTGCAATGAGCCAGCATTTGAGCCACATTCATTTTGCCCCATAAACCTTGTGTGCTAGGTTTTAAATTATTGATACGCGCAATCATTTTATCTGCAGATTCGGCTTGAAATAAATTCAGCATAATTGATTATTATTGATCTAGAAATATATTTGTAAAACTGTCTAAAGATACAAAAAACATTTTGTTTTCATTAATTTGTTTCATGTTTTAACACTAAAAAATGGTCATCCATTACATTTCCTGTGAAAATGAAATGCTTAAAAACAGAAGCAGTAGCCATTCCAGAAATATTAGTCCCATCATCTACAAAAACACTATTGATAGTATAGTCGCCTTTGTTTTTATAGTTGATTTTTAAAATTTCAGACGGTGCTTTATCTTTTTTGCCTTGAGAATAGCTTTGATAAGCCAATAAACTCGGATGACAACCAATCCAAAGATCAGCATTTTCATCGAGTTCAATATTATCAACACCTGTGCCGCAAGGAATACTTTCGATATACGTCAAATTTCCGTTATTCTCTTTTTGAAATACTTTTATTAGAAAATCCCTCGTAGCAGCAACATAGACCAAATTACGAGTAGAGTCATAATTAATGCCATTAGCGTAAGCAAAACCTTTAGCGACTTTTCGGTAAGTTGTACCGTCAAAATACATGACACTACCGCCTTTTTTGCCTAAATAGTTTTCTCTAATCTTGCCCCATTGCGTTGAATATCCTTTATCATTTGTAAAATAGAACTCATTAGCTCCGACCGCCAAAATGTCGTTTGGGCTAAACATCGCTTCATCAATCAGCGTTTTTTCATGGACTAAACTATCTCGATTATACAAATTAAAAACCTCAATAGAATTAACATCATCAACATGATTAATAACAAATAATCGGTGCAAATTGCTATCTAAACGAATTAAACTAATGCCGTGAGGGCGGAGCGTTTTTTTGAAATTACCAGAAATTAGCTTTGGTTTAAATCCTTCTGTTTTTAAATCTACAAAATAAATATCGCCTCTTTCGACTACTTCGGTTCTATTTTTAGCGCGATCAAAAGAGGAGATAATTAAAAATTCTCCATCTAAACTAGCGGTTATATCTTCTGCTCCAACTAAAGGAATATTGGCTATAATCTTATCAGGCTGATTCTGTTCAATAGTTCTAAAAAAGCCCGTTTCATGCAGTGTTTTAGCCACATAGACAACGAATAGAAGTAAAATAAAACCAACTATTGCTAACTTCTTTTTCATAATAAAAGGTATAAGAGTAGATAGTGAATATTAAAATGAATCAAATGAAATTACTGTAATAATTATTTGATTTAGTTATGAATATAAAATTTTTTTTGAAAT
>CAKZLL010000015.1 GCA_937125475.1 uncultured Saprospiraceae bacterium
AAATATTCACTAAAAATCATCAGTTTAGAAAATAAAAATGCTAAAAATGGATTTTCCAATAAGTGAAATTGCGACTATTTTTGGAGTAAGTGAAGCTGAAGTTAAGGCATTAAAAAATGATAAAAATTAATTTTCATATTAATTAATCTTACCAAATTATTGTCATTAATAATGAGGCTTTTGTTCTATTTAAAGCCTTTTTTTACTCCAAAATCAGAATTAAGTAGGTGTTTATATTTAACTCGCCAAATTTTTTTTATGATAAAAAAAAGACATATGCCTTGTAATAAATATCCTTCTTAGAGCTTTAAAAACAAACAATATTGATTTTTTTAGATGATTAATTATGTCACAAAAATGCCTTTTTAAACTAAAAATGCAAGAAAAAAAGCTGCTTATTGCATACATACCAAACAAATAAAGAAAAGACAGATGAGAAATTTTACAAACACTTTAGTATTAATTTTTGCTTTAACAATCACTTTTTCAGCTTCTGCTACAAGCAACAAAATCTATGAAGGCTATGTAGTAACTAAAGCTGGTGAAAAAATTGAAGGTAAAATTCGCATGATGTCTCCTGCCTTGAATGAAGTAAAAGTTAAGTTCATTGGAACAGATAATAAAAAAAGAACATTCAAATCTAAAGAGTTAAAGTCTTACTCTTTTGAAATCTCAGTTTGGAACGCAACTACAAAAACACATGAAACAGAAATGATTAATTATGTTAATCAAACTGTAGAACGTTCATCTATCGCTTTTGGACCAAAAGAAGTATTATTACAAAGAGAAGCTGCTGGTACAGTTAATTTATATAATCACTACATCGAGCAAAATTCTAATGTAAATGCACCAATAGCTAGAGAGCAATTTGTACAAAAAGATAATGCAGAATTGATTTTAATCAACAAAAAGAACTACAAAAAAGTATTAAAATTAATGACTGCTGAATATCCAGAATTACAAGCTAAAATCGGAACTAGAGGATATGGTGTAAAGCATATTGCTAAAATCTTAAAAGTTTATAATAACTGGATGATAGAAAATAGTGAAGAAACAGTAGCTATCAATTAATAGAAATTAACTTACCACGAATTAATGTTAATTAATAAAATAAGAAAAAAGAGATTGTAATTAAATTTACAATCTCTTTTTTCTTATTAGCAATAAAAAAGACTAATCGGTCTAAAAAAGTAAAAAAAGTCTTTGTTTATACAATAATACACAAAGTGTAATATCTCATATCTTTTTCTCCTTTAATTGTAAACCTTTGATAGTGAAGTGCTTGTTTTAAGGCTAAAACCTAAAAAAATGAAAAAAACTTGCTATAATTTATATTTTTTAGGTCTAAGATTTGATTATTAGTGAATAATTGCTTTGTTTTGACCTCTGAACTCATAAATACTTAATCTTCAACTATTTACATACAAAAAAAAGTTAATAAAAGAAGAAAAAGAAAATATTTAACATTTGCCGTTTTTTTAAACAGTAAACTAAAATAATTGTTGTATTTATAGTTTGAGAAACAAACAAAGCAATAGTTTTTGAAAAAGTAAATAATACTTAACTATATTTTTAAGATTATTTGTTTTTGGAAATTTTATTTTGTTTTAGGGATTAAGGAATGATTGCTAGGAAAGATTTAAAGGCAAAATAAAAAACTACTTTATTATAAAACCGTTTTTTATTTTCTTCTTTAAAATAAAATTACGACCTTTGCACTCGCCTTGACCGCGTTAGGAGGATTTGTTGATTTTTGTTTATATAAAAACCAAACAAGAGATGAGAAAGGCTGATTTAGTCGCTAAAATTTCAGAGAAAACCGGAATTGCTAAAGTTGATGTATTAGTTACATTAGAGCAATTGTTTAGAGAAGTTAAAGAATCTTTAGCTGAAGGAGAACCTGTATATGTGAGAGGGTTTGGTAGTTTTATCGTTAAAAAACGCGCTCAAAAAATTGGACGCCATATTAAGAAGAATGAAGCTATCGTTATACCAGAACATTTTATTCCTTCTTTTAAACCTGCAAAAACTTTTACAGAACAAGTAAAAGAAAACGCAGCAAAGATTAAAGAAAACTTAGCTAAGGAAGATAAGAAGGGGTAATCTACAAATAAAGGAATCTTTATGTCCAGATTACAAATAGTTACAGTTAGTTCAGCCATTGTACTTTTATTGCTTTTGTTTTTTGGAGTACGAACTTCTCCAACAGCACAAAAGAAAGTAGAAAATACAAGAGTAAAAGCTGCTAGGATTGCAACAATTGATGAGGTGATTAATCAATCAAAAGTTACTTTGTCACAGAGTGAACTTAATTTGATAGGGTCATTAGAAAGTGAGTTAGATGTTTCATCAGGAAATGACTCGTCTAAATTAGGTACTTTCAAGAAACTATCAAGTACTTGGTATCAGTTCAAAAAATTTGGTGCTAGTGGGTTTTATGCAGAAGAAGTAGCTCAGATTGATAATACAGATAGTGCTTGGTCTATAGCAGGATATAGTTATGCTTTATGTTTTTCTAATACAGAAGATAATAGAGTTTTTAATTATTGTTATGAGAAAGCAGTTGCTGCCTTTGAAAATGCAGCATCTTTAGCGCCTGATAGTACTATTCATAAAGAGAATTTAGCATTTTGCTACACACAAAATCCAGACGTTAGTCAAGTGATGGAAGGTGTAAAAATTTATAAAGGTATTCTAGAACAAGACTCGACAAATTTGAAGGTCTTACTTACTTTAGGAAAACTTTCGGTAGATTTTACAAAGGATTATGTTAAAGCTATTAATAGGTTAGAACGAGCTATTGAATTAGCTCCCAATAATTTTGAAGTCAATTATTATCTAGCTAAAACTTATCAGGGATTGAATAATAAAGAAGGAGCAAAGAAATATTTTCAACGTGCTTCATCTTTAACAAACAATTCTGAGTTGAAGAAAGATATTAAAGATATATTAAACAAATTATAAATCATTAAAAAGAGGATAATATGCCTTGCGGAAAGAAACGTAAACGTCATAAGATTGCTACGCATAAGCGTAAAAAGAGATTGCGTAAAAATCGTCACAAGAAGAAGAAATAGTATTTAAAATACTATTTTATTTAATCTATAATAGAATATCGAGCAGAGCTTAACCTTTTATACCTCATTAAAAAGATATAAAGTTAAACTATGCAATAGGTTTGCTCTGCTCAGATTATTTCTATTAACAGATTAAACGTGCGATTACGCTGCATTAAACAAAGCTATGGTGTAGTTAATTTTCATTAACTAGGTCAGAACCGTCTAGATTTTTTTAAAACTAGACTTAATAATATTTATTTTTAGGTGTAAAATGCATTAGGCTTTTACACCTAAAATGCGTTAGGCTGAAAACCTATTTTTATAATACCCAATAAAGAAATTATTCAATTATTATTCAGTTAATATAAATAGTGTTTAGGATTTCAGTCTAACAATTATTGAATGCCTTTTCAAAAAGTTCATACTTAATTATTGAACTATTTGAAAAAGGTAATATTTCATCCAAACATTAGCCAAACATTTTATTATACTCCTAATAATAAGTTAGAGAGAGTTTTTTATTAAAAATAGACAAACTAAATAAGTTGAAGACTTTGAAGTCCTCAATTGCTCCTTTTGCATACCTTTTTTTTAAATAAGAAAAGCAATTGAAGAATAACATAAAGCAATCATTAACAGATGAGTAGAGCAAAATCAGTTAATGATTATGAGTATTAAAATACAATTATTATATACATTTTGAATATTATTTTATCTAGATTCTTTAAGTATTTTAATATCATATGAATAGGTTTGAAAAGTGAAGTGTAGATTAGAAAGAGCAAAACCTATTACTCATAATATATCTTTATTTAGATTTGCAGGATAACCACCCTTTTACAATTTTATATATCTTCTCTACTTATATTTTCAATTTCTCGCTAATGATTTGTTTGAAGTGAATACATTTACTACGCCAGGTAATTGGTTTTGTTAGTGCTTTTATTTCGAGAATCTATAGTAAATATCGTTTACTTTGAAACATTCAATTCTATTTTTCAACAACGATATTTTAATAGTATTTCTCACCCGTTTACTAAAGTAAATAAAAACTTTAGTATCAGTAATCTATATGCCTGTTACTCTTTTTTGAGCGATTATCTTCGTAAAAAAATTAAGCTTTGGGAAAAGAGTTGATTATTAATTCGACTCCTACAGAGGTAGAAATTGCCCTGTTAGAGAAAAATAAGCTAGTAGAGGTACATTACCAAAAGACCAATAGTAACTTTACTGTAGGAGACATTTTTTTGGGTAAGGTTAAGAAATTAATGCCAGGTCTGAATGCTGCTTTTGTAGATATTGGATACAAAAAAGATGCTTTTCTACACTATACGGATTTAGGTCCTAAATTACGTTCATTACAGAAATTTACCAATGGTTCTATTAATAAAAGCCATCCGACGCATTATTTAGAAAATTTTGCATTTGAGGCAGATATTATTAAAACAGGGAAGATTAATCAAGTGATTAATAAGAAGCACCCTATTTTAGTACAAATATTAAAAGAACCAATTTCGACAAAAGGACCAAGATTAAGTTGTGAAATTACTATTCCAGGACGTTATTTGGTGTTAACACCGTTTTCTAATGTTGTTTCTGTTTCTAAAAAAATAGCTAATTCGGAAGAACGAAAACGCTTAAAACGACTAGTGGAAAGCATTCGACCTAAAAACTTTGGTTTGATTGTTCGAACTGCGGCGGATGGTAAACGAGTAGCAGATTTGCACGAGGAGTTGCTTATTTTGACTGAAAAATGGCAACAAATGTATGAACAGCTTCATAATGCTAAAGCTCCAACCAAGATTTTAAGTGAATTAGATAAAACATCTAGTATTTTAAGGGATATTTTGACTGATTCTTTTAATAAAGTTACGGTTAATAATAAGGAGCTTTATAATAACATTAGAAGTTATTTGATGCAGATTGCGCCTGAACAAGTTAAGATTGTTAATTATTACGGAGGAAATAAGCCTATTTTTGATCAATTTGGCGTTACTCGACAAATTAAATCAGCGTTTGGTAAGACTGCTACAATGTCAAGTGGTGCTTATTTGGTGATTGAGCATACGGAAGCGATGCATGTTATTGATGTGAATAGTGGGCATAAGATACATAGCAATGATCAAGAGACTAATACGCTTGCGGTCAATATGGAATCTGCGGAGGAAATCGCGCGTCAATTACGTTTGAGAGATATTGGAGGTATTATTATCGTGGATTTCATTGATATGAGAAACAATGAAAATCGACGAAAATTATTTAATGCCATGCGAGATTTCATGAAAAAGGATCGCGCACAACACACAATTTTGCCATTGAGCAAATTTGGCTTGATGCAAATCACTCGTCAAAGAGCTCGACCAGAAGTCAATATTAATACAGCTGAAAAATGCCCGACTTGTAATGGATCTGGAAAAGTGAATGCTACTATTTTATTGACGGATGAAGTGGAAAGAGATTTAGAATTTATTATTAATTCTCAGCCTAAAGCCAAATTATCTATTCAAATGCATCCTTATTTATATGCTTTCTATAAGCAAAGTTGGTATGCTAAGAAACAGGTAAATTGGTTTAAGAAATATAAAAAGTGGATTAAACTACAGGTCAATAATGATTATCAATTAATGGAATATCGTTTTTTTGATCAGCATAATGACGAAATTCGATTGAGTTAAATGATTTGATTGTTATGATTGCTAAATCATTCTGAAAAGAATAATAGCAATCATAACAATCAACATAATTTAGAACTTATACCCTAAGCCAACACCAAAAGTACCTGCTGTTCTGACATCATCACTAATATCCTTATCATATCTTAAGTCATAAGAAACAGTTACAGTTAATACCTTTAAGAAATTCGCACTTAAAATATTTCCCCACTTTACATCTATGTATTGTGGATCTTTCAAATAATTGGAGAACAATTCAAAGTTAGCTGCATAAGTAACATTTTTAGCCAAATTTATTCTATAAGTACCTAAAAGAGAAGCACCAAATTCAAACCTTGAGCGATCACCAGCATAAGTTGCATCAGCTACTTGCTGAGAATTAATGATAATAAACTTGGCTGTTGCTGGAGAAATATTAAGGGTTAATTGCGATTTTGATTTTTTATCACCTCGATTATATTTCATACCTGGTCCAATCAAAATTTCTCCTGGAGCAAAAAATGTAGTAATTACACTATCTCTATTTCCAGAATTAATACTATTAAGGTATGTTGGTGTCCATTGTGTTTTGATGCTTAATGCTCCAGAATAAGACCAATGTTTAGAAGCCGTTGTATAACCTGCAAAAGATAATAACTCCAATTTATCTAATGTTTTGATAAAATCAGGATTAACATCTGTACGCTGTGTGGTGTATTGTGCTAATAGATTATTGTCCCAATTTACCCGACCTAATTTATATTTAGCATACACATTAACTAATGCACCGATAGTTAAACTACTTTGCCCACCATCTTTAGCCGACCAAGTATCAGAAAATTCAGAAGCTAAGAATGTTACGCTGGCAGTTCCTCCGACTTTCCAAGGGGTTTCTTCTTTTGTAGTTTTTTTAGCATCTTGAGCGAAAGTAGTCGTAGCCATTAAAAACATGATGGCAATGAATCCTAGTATAATTTTTTTCATACTAACTTGTCATTTAAGGGAGCGCGCAAAAAATAATCTACCCATCTTGCTATGAATTTTACTTTTTACTGCGTTGCCTTTTTCTTACATAGCTCGCTA
>CAKZLL010000016.1 GCA_937125475.1 uncultured Saprospiraceae bacterium
AACAATTACTAAGACGGTTTTTGTTGGAGCCTTACCAACAATGCATGCAGGGCCTAATCAAACGGTTTGTATTAATGATGCAATATTCAATCTATCTGGTTATAGTCCACAAGGTGGAGTTTGGACAGGAACGGGTATTACAGATGGCAATGCTGGAACGTTTGACCCAGCCATTGGTCAAGGTCTTTATACTTTAACTTATACTTATATTGATCCAATTACGAATTGTGATAATTCAGTTACGAAAACAATTCTGGTCAATCCACTTCCAAGTGTGGTAGTGACGGATTCAGTTGAATACTGTAATACATCGGCAGATATTCCTTTAGCAGGATTGGCTGTTCCAGCAGGTGGAACGTGGTCAGGCGCAGGAGTAACGAATGCAAATGGAACATTTAATGCAGCAGTTGCAGGCGGAATTGGTACATACATTTTGACTTATTCTTATTCGGATGGCAATGGCTGTACGAATAGTGATAGTATGAAAGTTGATATTATTTTTGGTGATACGGTTTATGCAGGAGTTGATGATACGCTTTGTATTGATGATGGTATTATCTCGTTGATTGGCTTTTCACCAGCAGGCGGAACATGGTCAGGTGCTGGAATTGCAGGAAATACATTTGATCCAGCGATTGCAGGAGCAGGTTTCCATACCTTGACTTATACTTTTGGAACAGGAACTTGTTTGAAAACGGATGAGAAAATTATCTTTGTAGGTGCATTACCAGTGATTAATCCAGGTCCAGATCAGACGATCTGTATTAATGATGGAATATTTAATCTATCTGGTTATAGTCCACAAGGCGGTATTTGGACAGGATCTGGTATTACAGATGGTATTGCAGGAACATTTGATCCAGCAACTGGTCAAGGCACATATATTTTGACTTATACATACGCTGACCCTATTACAAATTGTGATAGTTCGGTTACGAAAACAATTACAGTCAATCCACTTCCAAGTGTAGTCGTGACTGACTCGGTTGAATACTGTAATACATCGGCAGATATTCCTTTAGCAGGATTGGCTGTTCCAGCAGGTGGAACGTGGTCAGGCGCAGGAGTGACGAATGCAAGCGGAACATTTAATGCCGCAGTTGCAGGCGGAATTGGTACATACATTTTGACTTATTCTTATTCGGATGGTAATGGCTGTACGAATAGTGATAGCATGAAAGTTGATATTATTTTTGGTGATACAGTTTATGCAGGAGTTGATGATACGCTTTGTATTGATGATGGTATTATTTCACTGGTTGGTTATTCTCCATTAGGAGGAACATGGTCAGGGAATGGTATTGCAGGGAATACATTTGATCCAGCGATTGCAGGCGGTGGTTTCCATACTATAACTTATACTTTTGGAACAGGAACTTGTTTGAAAACAGATGAGAAAACTATTTTTGTAGGCGTATTGCCAATTATTAATCCAGGCCCGAATGAAACGGTTTGTATTGATAATGGAATATTTAATCTATCTGGATATAGCCCACAAGGTGGTGTTTGGACAGGATCTGGTATTACAGATGGTATTGCAGGAACATTCGATCCAGCAACTGGTCAAGGTCTTTATACTTTGACTTATACTTATGCTAATCCAATTACGGGTTGTGATAGTTCAGTGACTAAAACAGTAATGGTTAATCCTTTACCAACAGTCACCGTACCAGACTCGGTTGAATATTGTAATACATCAGTTGATATTCCTTTGACGGGCTTAGTTGCGCCAGCAGGCGGAGTTTGGTCTGGAACGGGTATTACCGATGCGAGTGGCGTATTTAATGCAAATATTGCAGGTGGTATTGGTGCTTACTTCTTGACTTATACTTATACGGATGGCAATGGCTGTGAGAATAGCGATAGTATGAAAGTCAATATTATCTTTGGTGATACAGTGGAGGCTGGACCAGATATCGCGCTTTGTGTGACGGAAGGTTTGACTAACTTAACAGACTTTAGCCCATTTGGTGGTACTTGGTCTGGAAATGGTATCATTGATGCACAAACAGGAACTTTCGATCCAACGCAAGTAACAGCAGGTTTCCATACGTTGACTTATACTTTCGGAACAGGAACTTGTTTGAAAGTGGATACTAGAACGGTTTATGTCGATACAATTCCAGCCGTAACAGCAGGGCCAGATGTCACAGTCTGTCAGCAAGCTGATCCAATCATATTGACTTCTGGAAGTCCAGCGGGTGGATATTGGGCAGGAACTGGAGTTGATTCAGTAGGAAATATCGTTCCTCAAAACATGAACGTTGGTAATTTCAACCTCGCTTACACTTACGTAAATAGTGTTTCAGGTTGTCAAAATTCAGATACTTTAGTACTTACAGTAGAAGCGCCTCCAGTAGTTGATGTTGGACCAGCGGTTGAATATTGTAATACTAATCAAAATATTACTTTCTCAGGTTATACGCCAGCAGGCGGTTTGTGGAATGGTCCAGGTATCATTGATGGTATTAATGGTGTATTCAATACACAGACAGCAGGTGGTGTTGGTGCTTATGAAGTTATTTATACTTATACAAATGCCCTTGGTTGTTTCAATAGAGACACACTAGATATTACAGTAATATATGGTGATACAGTTCGCGCAGGATTACCTGATACGCTTTGTATTGACAATGGTAATTTTGTACTTGGTGGTTATTCGCCTCTAGGCGGTACATGGACAGGAACAGGTATTACGGATGGTGCTTTAGGTATCTTTAGCCCATTAGTAGCTGGAACTGGAACACACACTTTGACTTATACTTATGGTGTAGGAACTTGTAGAAAAACAGATACCAAAACTATTTTCGTCGATGCTTTGCCAGTAATTAGCGCAGGTGTTGACCAAACGGTTTGTATTGATAATGGTGTATTCAACTTATCGGGCTACACGCCACAAGGCGGAATTTGGTCAGGAGTTGGTATTACGGATTCTATTGCAGGAACATTCGACCCAGCGGTCGCAGGCTTAGGATCTTATACATTGACTTATACTTATGCTAATCCAATTACGGATTGTGATGCATCGGATACAAAAGTAGTAACTGTTGTACCTCTTCCAAATGTAACAGCAGGCGGAACGGTTGTATATTGTAATACACCAAATCAAATCAGCTTAACTAACTTTAGCCCAGCAAACGGTGTTTGGAGTGGCAATGGTATTGTTGATGCGAATGCAGGTATTTTCAGTAGTGTATTAGCTGGCGGTTTAGGATATAATGGTGCAGATACTACTTATTTCTTGACTTATACTTATACAGATGGCAATGGTTGTTCTAATTCAGACATCCTTCAAGTGGATCTTATTTTTGGAGATACGGTCTTAGCTGGTACTAATCAATCGGTTTGTATTGATGCTGGAAATGTTGTTTTAGGAAACTTCCAACCGTTAGGCGGAACATGGTCAGGACCTGGTGTAGTTGATCCAGCAGGTATTTTTGATCCAACAGCCGCAGGTTTAGGAACGCATACTTTAGTGTACTCATTTGGTACAGGTACTTGTTTGAAAACGGCTTCTAAAACAATTTTCGTTGGCGAACCGCCAGTGATTAGCGCAGGAATTGACCAAACGGTTTGTATTGATAATGGTGCATTCTTAATTAGTGGTTATAGCCCAATTGGCGGAACATGGTCAGGAACTGGCGTTACAGCTAATGGCATGTTTGACCCATCAGCGGTTGGAATTGGTACTTATACTTTGACTTATACTTTCGTAAATAATGTTACAGGTTGTACGGCTTCTGATGAGAAAATAATTATCGTCGCACCGCTTCCAACAGTCACGACTGACAATGCAGTGATTTATTGTGATATCGCAAGTAACATCACATTGACAGGATATACGCCAGCAGGTGGAGTTTGGACAGGTTCAGGAGTTGTTGATGGAAGTGCAGGTATTTTCAATACTACTCAAGCAGGCGGTTTAGCTTACAATGGTGGTGATACAACTTATACTTTACTTTATACTTATACTGATGGAAATGGTTGTGTTAGTAGTAATACAATGGATGTAACAGTTACTTATGGAGATACTGTTGTTGCAGGAACGAATGAGGCAACTTGTATTGATAATAGTCCAATTACCTTAACAGGCTTCTCGCCAGCAGGCGGAACATGGTCAGGAACGGGTATTATTGATGCAGTTGTAGGGGTATTCGATCCAAATCAAGCTGGAGCAGGAACACATATTTTAACTTATACTTTTGGAACTGGAACTTGTGAAAAAACTGTTTCTAAATCTATTGTAGTAGGTACAGATCCAGTTGTTGAAGCTGGTCCTAACTTATCATTCTGTATTGATGAAACGTCGCTTTTATTGACTAATTATAGTCCATTAGGTGGGGTTTGGTCTGGAGTAGGAATTACAGATCCTGCGAATGGCTTCTTCGATCCAGCAGTAGCTGGAGCAGGAACACATGTTTTGACTTATACTTATACCAATGTAATTACAGGTTGTCAAGCAGAAGATACTAGAACGATTGTGATCAATCCTTTACCAATTGTAAATGGTCCTGATTCATTAGAATTTTGTAATACAAATGTGAATATTACATTAAGCGGCTTTACGCCAATTAATGGTACTTGGATAGGAACAGGAATTGTTGACCAAAACAATGGTATTTTCAATACAGCTATTGCAGGCGGTGTTGGTACTTATCCAATTGAATATAGATATGTAGATGTCAATGGTTGTGAAAGTAGTGATACAACTATTATCACAGTTATCTTTGGTGATACAGTTGAAGCTGGTCCAGATCTACAACTTTGTATCAGTGATGGTCAATTCTTATTAACGGACTTCCAGCCAGTAGGCGGAACATGGTCTGGTAATGGAATTATTGATCCGAGTGGTGTTTTTGATCCACAAGCAGCTGGTGCAGGATTGCATGTCATTACGTTTAGTTTCGGAACAGGAACTTGTTTGAAAACAGATACACGAGAGATTTTCGTTGGCGAAATTCCTTCGGTTTTAGCTGGCGCAGATGATGCGTATTGTGGTCAAGATGCTGATGAACAATTGACTGGCTTCTCGCCTCCAGGTGGTTATTGGACAGGTGTTGGTGTAGATAGTTCTGGTTTATTTAGCCCCGTAACGGCTACGCCAGGAACTTGGACATTGACTTATACTTATGTCAATCCAATTACAGGTTGTACTAATTCTGATACGAAAGATGTGTTTGTAGAAACGCCTCCAGTAGTTGATGCAGGTGGTACAGTGACTTACTGTAATTCAACTAATAATATTACCCTTTCTAATCACACGCCTCTTGGTGGTGTTTGGTCTGGTGATGGAATTGTTGATGGTTTGAATGGTATTTTCAATACCTCTGTTGCAGGTGGTTTAGGATATAATGGTTTAGATACGACTTATCGAGTAGCTTATGCTTATGTAAGTAATACAGGTTGTAATGGTCGAGATACTTTAGATATAATTGTTACTTATGGTGATACGGTTTATGCAGGTGTAGATGATACACTTTGTATCGACGCTGGTCAAATTACCTTAGTTGGTAGTCCAGCAGGTGGTACTTGGGCAGGACCAGGCATTACAGATGTGACTTTAGGAATATTTGATCCAGCAGTAGCTGGTGCAGGATTACAAACTGTGAGTTATACTTATGGTATTGGAACTTGTGAAAAAACAGATTTCAAAACGATCTTTGTCGGTGCATTGCCTTTGGTTGATGCAGGTAATAATGAGCTAGTCTGTGTGGATGAACCGAGTTTTGCATTAACTAATTTCTCGCCACAAGGCGGATATTGGATTGGTGTTGGAGTTGATTCTACAGGCAATTTTGATGCAACAATCGCAGGCGTTGGAACTTGGACATTGACTTATACCTTTACGAATAGTATTACAGGTTGTGATAATTTTGATACAAAAGAAGTTACAGTCGCGCCACTTCCTCAAGTGAATGTTGGAGATACGGTTCAATATTGTGATACACCAAATGACATTACACTTTCGGGGTATAGCCCAACAGGTGGTACTTGGTCTGGAACTGGTGTAGTGAGTGGCAATGCAGGTATTTTCAGTACGGTCTTAGCAGGTGGTATTGGCGTTTACGAATTAGAATATGATTATACAGATAATAATGGCTGTACTAATAAAGATACATTAACAGTTGATGTAATCTTTGGTGATACAGTTTATGCAGGTACACATATTGACATGTGTATTGATGATGGAGTAATTACTTTGACAGGATACACGCCTCCTAGCGGTGGAACATGGTCGGGGTCAGCAGGTATTACAGATCCTAGTGCTGGAACATTTGATCCTGTTTTAGCTGGAAGCGGATTACATACTTTGGTTTATACCTTTGGAAATGGAACTTGTGAGAAAACAGCAACTAGAACGGTATTCGTTGGAACGCCGCCAGTAGTGGATGCAGGTCCAGATATCTTAGTTTGTGCTGATCAAGATGTATTCTTATTGAATAGTTTTAGTCCGCTTGGCGGAACTTGGACAGGAACTGGCGTTTCGGATCCAGCTGGATTTTTTGATCCACAAGTAACTGGTACAGGATTATTTACCTTGACCTATACTTTTATTAATAGTGTAACTGGTTGTGAAAACTTCGATACTAGAATAGTTGAAGTCGCGCCTTTACCAATTGTAAATGTAGATGATAGTGTGGAGTTCTGTATTAATAATAACAATTTACAATTGACGAATTACGTGACGACAACGCCTTCAACAGGTATTGTATGGAGCGGAACAGGTATTGTAGATGCAACAAGTGGCATTTTCAACCCAACTATTGCGGGTGGAATTGGCACTTACGATATCATCACGACTTATACTGATGCAAATGGTTGTACGAATAGAGATACATTAGTAATTGATGTGATCTTTGGTGATACGGTTGTCGCAGGTCCTGACGATACGCTTTGTATTAATGATAATCCAATTGTCTTAACTGGCTTTTCGCCAATAGGTGGAACTTGGTCGGGCGCAGGTGTTGATCAAGCGAGTGGAACATTTAACCCAGCAGTTTCTGGCTCTGGACCTCACATTATTACTTATACTTATGGTACAGGAACTTGTGAGAAATCAGATAGTAGAACAATTTTAGTTGGTGATTTACCAAGTATTAATATAGGGCCAAATCAAACGGTTTGTATTGATGCACCAGCCTTCGCATTGACAGGATATAGTCCTCAAGGTGGTGTTTGGCAAGGGGTTGGTATTACTGATGTGATCGCAGGAATATTTGATCCAGCAATCGCAACAGTTGGAACGCACATTTTGACTTATACCGTTACAAATAGTGTTACAGGGTGTGAGAACTCAGCGCAACGCACCGTTACAGTAGTTGATTTGCCAGTAGTTGATGCAGGCGATACAGTTGCTATTTGTGATAATCCAAATGATTATACTTTGACAAATTACTTCCCTTCTGGTGGTACTTGGTCTGGTCAAGGTGTGATTAGTAGCTCTGGCGGTGTGATTAATACTGTGATTGCAGGTGGTATTGGATATAATAATGCGGATACAGCATACGAGTTTATTTATACTTATACAGATGGAAATGGTTGTTCTAATTTAGATAGCTTAGTTGTTAATGTTGAATTTGGAGATACAATTGAGGCAGGACCAAACGAGGCATTATGTATTGATATAGGATTATATCAATTGACTGGATTTTTGCCAGCTACTAATGCAACATGGTCTGGACCTGGTATTGTTGATCCAATCAATGGTATTTTTGATCCGCAGGCTGCAGGCCCAGGTTCACATACGATTGAAATCTATACAGGATTAGGAACTTGTGCAAAATCGGATAGTAAAATCATCTTTGTTGGTACACCTCCTTCGGTTAATCCAGGAAATGATCAAGCAGTTTGTGAAGACGAAACAGCCTTTACATTAACAGGATTTTCTCCTCCAGGTGGTATTTGGACAGGAACAGGAATTACGGATTCAATCAATGGTGTTTTTGATCCACAATTAGCTGGATTAGGTCCACATGTATTATTATATACTTTCGTAAATAATGTAACGAATTGTGAAACTTCAGCTACGAAGCAAGTAACGGTTAATCCATTACCTTTCGTAGATGCAGGAGATACTGTTCAATATTGTGATAATCCGAATGATATTGTATTGGGAGCTTACACGCCATCAGCGGGTGGTTTCTGGTCAGGTCCAGGTATTGTCAATCCAAGTCAAGGTATTTTCAATACGGTTAATGCAGGTGGAATTGGTGTTTATCACTTAGCTTATGATTATACAGATCCATTTACAGGTTGTCAAAATAATGATACACTTGTAGTTGATGTGATCTTTGGTGATACAGTTGTAGCAGGACCAAATGATACGGTTTGTGTGGATGATTTACCATTTACTTTGGGTGGTTCGCCAATGGGTGGAACTTGGAGTGGTCAAGGTGTCACTAACGGTAACTTGGGGATATTTAGCCCAGCAGCTGCAGGTGGTGGAACGCATATCGTGACTTATACTTACGGTGCAGGAACTTGTGAGAAAACAGATCAGAAAATTGTTTTTGTTGGTTTGCCAGATCCTATTTTTGCAGGAAATGATCAAATCCTTTGTGTGGATGCGCCTCCGATTACTTTAACGGCTTCTTTACCGACAGGTTTTTGGTCAGGAACTGGTATTGTTGATATCGTGAATGGTATCTTCGATCCTGCGACTGCGCAAGTTGGTATTCACAATATTATTTATACTTACGAAAACAGCACGACGGGTTGTGTGAGTAGAGATACATTAATGATTGAAGTCAAACCATTGCCAGTAGTTGGTACAGCAGGTATAGTGACTTATTGTGATTTCGCTGATAATGTACAATTGCCAATTGCTAATCCAGTACCAGGAATTTGGTCGGGTGCAGGAATTGTTGATGTCAATAACGGCTTATTTAATTCACAAGTTGCAGGTGGTTTAGGTTACAATGGTGGTGATACGACTTACGTTGTTGGTTACTTACATACAGATGTGTTTGGTTGTTCTAATTCAGCTAACTTAAATATCGTTATTACTTATGGTGATAGTGTTTTAGCTGGTCCAGATCGAGTATTGTGTATTGATGATACACCATTAACATTAAATGGATTTTCTCCATTAGGTGGTACTTGGACTGGTGCAGGAATTACTGATCCAGTAGGTATTTTAGATCCAACGGCATTAACAGCAGGTTCTTACTTCCCGATTTATACACAAGGCGCAGGTACTTGTGTGAAATCTGATACAATCGAAGTAACGATTATTGATATCACAGGAACAACCGCAGGTGCAGATGAAGAATTCTGTTATGAAGATGGTTTAGTGACTTTATCTGGTCAGTCGCCATTAGGTGGTGTTTGGTCAGGACCTGGTATTCAAGATGCGAATTTAGGAACATTCTTAACACAAGCAGTTTCTACGGGCATTACTTCGGATACAGTTCAAATTTGCTATACTTATTCTGATCCGATTTCTGATTGTGAATATACAGATTGTAAAAATGTAGTGATTAATCCTTTACCAGTTGTTGGATTTACGGCAGTAGATACAGCGTGTGTAGGCGATGTCATTACATTCACAAATACATCAATAGACGCGATTTCATTTAAATGGTACTTTGGTGATGGAGATAGTTCTATCTTCTTATCTCCAACCCATGACTATGATACGTCAGGTTTATATACGATTACATTGATTGCCTTTTCTGATAAAGGTTGTCCAGATACAACAACAAGTACAATCCAAATTTATGAAACGCCACAAGCTAATTTTGCGTTAAGCACAGATGATGGTTGTGGACCATTGACGGTTAGTTTCACGAATTTGACCTCAGCACAAGATCAAAACCTAAGTTATTCTTGGGACTTTGGTAATAGTTTGACGAGTACACAGCAATCGCCTCCAGCACAATCTTATATGGCAGGAGTGGAAGATACCGTTTATGTAATTTCATTGACAGTCAATAATCTGTGTGGTACGACTACCTTTACGGATAGTATTACGGTTCGTGCTGAACCAGATGTGATTTTTGTTGCGGATGATAATTATGGTTGTGGGCCGTTAGTTGTTAATTTCTCTAATGCTTCAACAGGTGGACCTAACTCTTACCTTTGGAACTTCGGAAATGGACAGACTTCAACGGATACTGTACCGCCTGCAATTTCATTTACACTTAATCCAAATGATACAGTTGCAAGAATATTTACAGTAACATTAACGGCTACGAATGCCTGTGGAACGGATGTTCAAAGTATTCCGATCACAGTTATTCCAGGATCTGTAAATGCAGGAATTGGTACAGATGTAACAGCAGGTTGTTTCCCATTAACGGTTAATTTCACAAGTGCGTTGCAAGCAGGTGATAATGTTCAATGGATATTTGGTGATGGTAATGGTTCGATTGACTTTAATCCGACGCATACATTTGATACGACTGGAACATTTGATGTGTATCAAATTGTAACTAATCAGTGTGGAGCGGATACCGCAATTGTTCAAATTGAAGTTTATCCACCGCCACCAGTATCATTCAATCACTTACCGTTTGTTTGTGCAAATCAAGCCATTCAATTTAATAATACTTCAACTCCTATTTCAGGAACGTTGTGGACATTTGGTGACGGCGACTCTTCTACTTTGAACAGTCCAAGCCATGTGTACTCAACACCAGGAACGTATCAAGTTTTCGTGACAAATTACTCGGTAGTTAATAATTGTCCAAGATTAGATTCGACAACAGTTGAAGTGAAAAGCATTCCGCATGCAAGCTTTACGCCTGATGCATTGAGTGGTTGTGCGCCATTAGCGGTTAATTTGACAAATAACTCAACTGGTCAGTTCAATGCTTGGCAGTTTAGTGATGGTGGAGTTGATATTGTTAATAATCCAAGTTACAGCTTTGATAGTGCAGGTCAATATTTCATTACATTGACGACTACGGATCAATTTGGATGTTTCCATGATACGACTGTGACGGGCTTTGTAGCTTATCCAAAACCAGACGCGGACTTTATCCCATCGGTTGATCAGCAGTGTGGTTTGGATGCAGAAGTTACTTTAGTGAATACGACGACAGATGCTTCGGCTTACTTCTGGGACTTCGATAATGGAACATTCTCTAACAACATCAGCCCAATTATTAGCTATAATAATTCGGGAGATCATACGATTGAATTGATTGCATCGAATACTTTCGGTTGTCGAGATACAGTAGTAAAAGTCTTTACTACTTATCCTGCGCCAAGTGCTGATTTTGATATTTCGCCACAAGAAGGTTGTTCGCCATTAGTGGTTCAATTTACGCAATTAGCGATTAATACAAATGGTTATTTCTGGGACTTTGGAGATGGAACGACTTCTACGGAATCTAATCCAATTCATGTATTCAGAGATGGTAATTTCGATGTTACTTTTGTAGCATCATTGGATAATGTTTGTTTTGATAGTATCACGATTACAGATGCAGTATATGCGCAGCCATCACCAATAGCGGACTTTGAAGTCTTGGAATTAGATCCAAATGATCCGACAGGGGTGTTAATTTTCAATAACTTAACGACGGGAGCTACTCGTTACGAGTGGGAATTTGGAGATGGAACATTCAGTAATGAAGTTAGTCCGACGAAAGAGTATTTTGAAAATGGACAGCGCATTGTTCGCATGATTGCCTGGAATGATTTGAATTGTTCAGATACATTAATCAAGGTTATTCAACCAAGCTTGTTTAAAGGATTATTTGTACCAAATGCCTTTTCGCCAGATGCAGGAATTGGAGATGTTCGCCTCTTCCGTCCTGTCGGAGTTGGAATTCAAGATTACAAAGTTCAGGTCTTTGCACAATGGGGGGAATTGCTTTGGGAAAGTGAAGAACTTGATGCCGCAGGACGACCAACAGAAGGTTGGGATGGACTTTATAATGGAACACCAATGCCGCAAGGAGCTTATGTCTGGAAAGTTTTTGCCGTCTTTAAAGATGGTTCACAATGGCAAGGACAGGAAAATACACTCGGGCAGAAACGAAAACTGGGATCGGTGACGCTTCTCAGATAATAGAAAAAGTATCTGAAAGAATGGGTAAATATTTATTCATTCTTTCAGATTAATAAAAATAAATTTAATCCCTTTTTATAAACATAAGAATGAGGTAATATGATTTATTGGAACCTCAACTGTTCATTCAGTTGGGGATTTCCCTTTTTTAGAGGAGGTTTTAATATTAAACTTGTAGATCACCTTTTACCTATCTTTTTATCTATTTCATGATTGTTTTTAAATCTTTTTTCTTTTTTATTGACTCTTTTTTTAAAGTTACGACTATTAATAATGTAGATATAATTATTAGCCTAATTGTCTAATTCGTGAATAACGTTTGAGACTACAATTTAAAAAAAGATATGAGAAATAATAAAGCTTTAATTTGGAATGGTTTTACACATCGTTGGTTAGAAGAAAATCATCGTATGGCGCGAATCGGTAATAGGGTTAGAGAGCTCTCTAGTGCGGAAGTTACGAACCTAGCGCAAACAAGGGATTTTTTGATGAATAATATCAACCCTTTTACACTGCAACCCTTTAGTCTTGTAAATCCGTTCCCAGGGTTTGATGAGAATGCAGATGCTAATTATCAAATTCTTCATACAGCGGCTTCGGGTTCAGAACCTGATACAGCAGACTATAGAAAGTATTTTACTTCGGTACAATCTCCTTCCGAAAAAATTTCTTTCATACAAGGCGAAAGTACTATTAATATTCAAGGAAATGAGGATGTCCTTAATGCTGGACAAGTGAATATTTCAGGTTCGTTTCTCCCTTTTCTTCCTACTGATCAAGTAGAGAGCCGATTTCTGATCAATGGTTTTGATATAGTGAGAACTCCGAATCAAGAAGCTAAGAAGTTTCATAGAATGGACATCAATTTTTCTAATGAAAATGTAGATCCTATCGCTGGTACATTCTCCGCAAGGATTAATGCTAGTCTATTTTCTACCTGTCAATCGGCAGAGTGTTGGGATATATTCCCATTTGCAGTAGGTGGGTTTTCGCCTTTAGGAGAGGGCAATCGAATGCAGTATACGGTCAGAGTATCTTGGGTATTAGTAGTTGGTGAAGAAGATGAACTCTTGCTTGAAGATCGAACCTATCAAGAAACGATGAATTGGGGAAATAAGGATTTTAACCCAAGTGGAGACACGCATTTTATGAGTGATTTCATCCGACAAGATACCGTTCCTGTGCCTTCCGACAAACCATTTATGTGTCCCGCTTATCGTTCTATTAGCTATGATTTAACTATGAATGGAGGGCATATTCATCAGCTTACTAGTGAGAGAAGTTTCCACATGTTAGAACTGCATTCGTATTTGAAACCAACACTTGGAACGAATAGTCATACACTAGAGTATCTTACATTTTTCAAAAACTGGAAAGAACATATGGGGCATTTTACAGCCTATGGTGTTGCTGGTCAGGCTGATTTTAATATTGGTGTTTGTTTGATGCACTTTAAAAACCCAAGTACAGTAGTTGTCAATCATGAACGTACTGGGAATTTTAGATGGGAAACTACTAATGGTAGTAATGCAGATCCAAATTCAAATGCTGCCACTCACTCCCATTATTTTAATTTAAGTAATTTAAATAACCTAATTACAGAGGAAAAGACGCTTTCGCTTATTCCGAACTCTAATGATAGTGTTTCGATAGAAATTGATGGATTATTTATTGATACAGACCTTGAGGTAGAAGTTGACTTTAGTAATGCGCCACATGGATCTGCTGTTCAGTTTTCATCAAAATTATTGAAACCTATTCGTTTTTTAGACACGCACAATTTCTATCCGATTAATCATTATCAAAAAAATGAATACTTATTCGCAGCAACTAAAAGTCGAAGTAGTACTGGCTTTATCAAACAATTGCGATTACCAAAAAATGAACAATATCAGCTTAATTTTCAATGCGCAGTAGATGAATTACCCTTCTTAAATTCATCAAATTACTTCTATTCCAATCATCATTCTATCAAAGTAACCGTGAAAAGGCAAGGTGTAGCAATTTACGAATTGACGATAAAGCTTAGATTTTTCATCGCTCCATTTGTAGGAAATATAAATGCAACGCCTTGTAAAGAGCTGCATATGTTTGGCTGTGAATCAGAAATGCTTATGTCAACTCACAATAGACGACCTTATTATTCGATTCAAGATGCTCATAACGATAATTATGATAATGGGCATAATTGCCTTGGAGGTTCTACTTGCTAAGTAAATTTAATAATTGCCTTGTACAGCGGTAGCTTAATGGGCTGTAACGGACAAATTTAATTTTACCTCATTCAAAGTAAAATTGTCAATGAACGAATAAAATTTCTTACCGTTTCGCTCAATACCGTGTAACAAAAATAAATTAATGTTTTAGGTTCAGAGAACCGACACCGTTTGTAGTTATCAAGGAACAGGATAT
>CAKZLL010000017.1 GCA_937125475.1 uncultured Saprospiraceae bacterium
CATATTTTGCCATTGTGTGCAATACTTCGTCCGTAATATCCTTTGGATGTGAAGTAGAAAAACGAATGCGTAAATCAGGATGAATCAATGCAACTCTTTCTAATAAATGAGCAAAATTAACCACTTTTTTACTTTCTGGATTTTCCCATTTATATGAATCTACATTTTGTCCTAATAACGTGACCTCTCTAAATCCTCTATTATATAAGTCCGTCGCTTCTGCTACGATACTAAAAGTGTCTCGACTTCGTTCGCGACCGCGTGTGAACGGCACAACACAGAAAGAACACATATTATCACAACCTCTCATGATAGAAATGAACGCAGTTACACCATTCGATTGTAGTCGAATCGGGCTAATATCAGCGTAAGTTTCCTCGCGTGACAAAAAGACATTCACGCCTTTCTCGCCTTCTTCTGCTCCTCCGATCAAGTTTGGTAAATCCCGATAAGCATCTGGTCCAACCACTAGATCAACTAATCGTTCTTCTTCTAAGAATTTCTTTTTCAGGCGCTCTGCCATACAACCTAAAACACCTACTAGTGTTCCTGGTTTTTTCTTTTTCACTTGATCAAAAATCCTTAATCGTTTGCGAACAGTCAGTTCTGCTTTTTCTCGAATAGAGCAAGTGTTGATCAAAATAAGATCAGCAGCTTCCATATTTCGAGTTGCGGCATAACCCACATCATTCAAAACAGATGCAACAATCTCGCTATCACTAAAATTCATTTGACATCCATAACTTTCGATATAGAAATGTTTGCCATTTGTATTATTAATTGATTTTACTTGTGACATTACCTCACCCTGCTTCTCTTCTTCTATCTTTTTATTGATATTCAATAATGTCGGATTCTCGTTGTACATTTTTACAATTATTAATTTAATAATAGTGCTAGAGGATTAGAATAGTTGAGTACATTTCAAAAAATCCCTAACTAACTGCAAAAATACATGATTTTCATTAGAACTGCCAATTTGACAGGATTAAATGCAATTTTTTTGATAATAATACAGCTTTGACCACAAAAACTAAGGGGCGAACGCCCTAAAGCACTCGCCCCATAAAAAATATGACCTTTTATAAATAGTTTTCGCATTAATCATAACACCCCAAAACACTATTCATGTCCATAAAGCACTAAATTTTGAATTCGCTCAAATGCTTCTATACAATCATCCGCGATGCTTTTTTGATTGACATAAGTATTTAATTCTTCTCCTGAGTTATTATATCCGTCTTCGCAATCATAAAGGTATTTTTCGCCTTTTGTCAAAAAATCAACCCCATACGGCTCATTTCCTTGTGACTTAACATATTCATAGCGGATCGTTGTGTTCTCTAATGGAATATAACATTTACAATTATCATAGGAATAAACCAGTTGTTTTTTCGTCCAATCTATTTCCCAAATATAAGCTGCTTTTCCATTATTTTTATACCAACTATTAATATCACTTAAATAGGTTAATGCTTTAGATTTTGAATTTTTCACTCGATTATCATCTCGATTTCCTTCAGTAGAACCTGTATTTTTCTTTACTTTTTGATTATTATCGACAATTTCACCACCATTTAAGACCAATGATTTTAATTCTCTACATTTTTCCATAACAGTATGAATAACATCTGCCATTTCCTCTTTACTATTGATTAAAGAAATATTATAATATTCCCATTCTGAGCCTTTATAAATACATTCTGAGCCATCAATACAATAAATATCAATAGATTTGTGCTTATTATCTAATCGAAAACCAATATTTTCAAAAGGAATAGGTTCTGCTGTACTCATTTCATTTGAAAAGATAAGAGTTTGATTCCTCTTATTTACTTTAAATTGAGATCCATATTTATTGTAGTTCTTGAATTGTCTATTAATATAAGCTAATAAATCATCTACACTTCCATCTCCATCATAAGCATCGTCTTTATTATAATCATCCGCCCCTTCATCCTCAGACACATATTTTGCTTGAAGTTGATCACACTTTTCCTTAACCTTATAAGCCTCGTCTGCCATTTCATCACTTTCCGTTACTAAAGAGACATTATAATAATTCCAAGTGGATTCTTTTCCATCAAAATCATATCTGGCAATGCATTTTGAACCATCTTTACAATGAAATTCAACTGATTTTGCACTAGTATTTAGCTTAAAAACAATATTACTAAATTTAATTTTTGATGTACCAAATCTATTAGAAAATACCAATTGCCCATTATCATTATCTACCTCAAACCGCGAATTATATTGATTATACAAATCAAATTGACGATTAATATATCTTAACAAATCTGCTTCACTTGATCCATAGTAAGCTTTTTTTTCCTTCTTTACAATCAAGCTTCTGATTTCCCTACACTTATCTAATGTTTCAAAAATAACCTTTGCTATTCTACTTCCATCTATCATTGAGACATTGTAATATTCCCAATTATCGTTTCCTTTTTCAATACATTTTGAGCCATCTATGCAGTAAATATCAATCGAGTTATGTTTATAATTAATCCGAAAATCAATATCTCTAAATGGAATATAAGCCGTATTAAATTTATTCTTAAATACTAATTGATTGCCCGATACATCAAATTCCGATTCATATTTATTGTATTTCGCAAACTGTTCATTGATAAACGCTAAATTATCCTCAATGATGCCCCCAAAAACAAAAGAAGGAATAAATAATAGTACCACTAAAAAGTTTTTCATTTGTTTCATTTTTATTTTTTTTGATTAATCTTTACGAATAAAGTCTATTATGACAATGCGTAGTTTCTGAGAGTCATACAATAATTAGTTTAGTATATAAAAAATGTAATTTTACTAGAAAAGTGACACTTCTTACTTCATTTTTAATCAAACTTTACGTTTTTAGTAAAAAATAATTCTTTAACTAATTGATTGTCAATCATAAAATAACCGTTTTTAAATTGATTTTATTTTAATTTTATATGTAAAATTTATATGTTTTATTAAAAAATATACCATAAACATTAGCAAAACGCAGAGCTATTCCCTAAATTAAATCCTCTATAAACAAGTAAAGGATCAGATCTCTCAAAAAAAAATCAGATCCTTAAATTTATCATTTTAAATCATTCTATTTTTCACCAAAAAAGTAACTTTCAACGCCTTTTACGCCTGGTACTACTTTAAAAACACCTCCTGCATTTGGGTATTTAGCCAATTCTTCCGCTGTCATATCCAATTTTGCAGAGGTCACATAAAGGGTATCAAGGTTTGGGCCACCAAAAGCACAAGAAGTAATATTATGAGCTGGCATTTCAATTGTTGACAATAATTTTCCAGTAGTCGGATCCCATCTCGAAACACAATTCCCATTCCAAAGCGCAATCCAAAGCATGCCTTCCGCATCAATTGCCATTCCATCAGGAAAACCGAGTGTATCCGAAACTTCAACTACAACTCGTTGATTATCAATTGCTCCTGTTTCATTATTATAATCGTAAGCTTTGACATTACCATCTGGCGTATCAATGTAATACATTGTTTTTTTATCTGTTGACCAAACAATTCCATTTGAAATAGTAATGCTGTCCAACATTTCGTGAGAAGTGCCGTCTGTATCAATTCGGAATAAAGCGGCTTTGTCTTGAAGCTGTGCCAAATGCATAGATCCGACCCATAAACGCCCAGCAGGATCACATTTTCCATCGTTCAGTCGAATATTATCTGTATCAGTTTCTGGCGCAACGATTAAATTCCTTTCTTTTGTTGCAAGGTTAAATTTATAAACGCCACTTTGCAAAGCGATAATCGCATGACCATCATGACTTGGCACAACCGTTCCGATTCGTTCGCCTAAATTATAAACCTGTGTTCCGTTATCTTGTGGATTAAAAACCTGCAATAATTGCCCTTCAATATCGACCCACCAAAAAGTTTGGCTTTTGTGATTCCAGATTGCGCCTTCACCCAATGCATTTTTAGCATCTACAACTAATTCAATTTTTGGTGCATTGTTTTCTTCTCTATCATTTTCTACATTTTCACCACAAGCCATTACAAAAAATAGTAGACCAATAAATAATAAGTTAGAATATTTCATCATTCGTTTTATAGTAAATGGACTTACCCAAATAAATCATTTAGATAAGTCCATTTATTTTTAATAAAATAGGTAAATACAATTGCTGAATTATTTCAGATCAAACTTAGACAAACTGTCTCAATTAACAATCAAACAATGATAGCAATCTTAACAATCACCTCTATTTATCAACTTCAATAATCATAGCCACTGCTTTTTCTTCAGAAATACTTCCAGTAAAAGAAACTGCTTCACCAGCTTTGAAACGCACAGCAGGATCAAGGAAAGAACCTAAAGCACTATTGATTTTCTTCTCAAAAGATGATTGTTTACTATTGTTAATCAAGTCTTTAATTCTATTATAATCAATTTCAACTTTAGTAATCACTACAGCGATTCTATCTCTGTTTCCTACATTATCTGGCACCATTGAGTAATCTCTAGGAAATACGCGTGTACCTGTTATGCCACAATAAGGCGAATGTTTGTCAGTATAAGGGAATAAAACATTGCTTACTCCGTCCGCTTCCTCATTAAACATATAGATATAACATTCTAAATTATTAGTCACTTGAACCTTGAAACGATCACCTGCTGAGAACTTTTCAGTAGAACGGAAAACGTTATTCGTGCCACTTACTTTACGCAAATCAACACTTGAAACCGCTCTGCCCTCTTTCGTTTTGATCAAACTAAAGTCCAATTTAAATTCACTAATTTTTTCGGCTTTCGCATTCCCCATCGGATACAATCCATATGCCTCTCTAACGAAATAGTCAAAATCTTTATATTTCACCCAACAATAACCATCATCGCCCCAGCTTTCGCCCCAGCTATTCATAATTTCAAAAGAACCGCCAGCTTTATTATCATCATAACCAATCACACACATCGCATGACCACCAAATCCGCTACGACTATAATCACGTTGTGTCGGACTCCAAACTGCTTTTCCTCTCATAGCATTCATGAAAGTACCACCGACAAGCATTCCAATCACAACAGGTGCGCCTTGTGCTAAGTTTTGCTTCACAGCCAAAGAATTAACTTTGTATTTATCATGATCCATCGAAAGGCGGTTATAGCCTTTGATACGGAAACTCTGTGCATTACTCTTTTCCGTTCTTCCAGGAGTCGTACCACAAGAACTTTCATCATATGGAAAATCCTGTAATGGCAATGATCCAACGCTCTGCATAGACTTCATTGCTTCAAAAATATAAGCACCTTGACATCCTTCTAATGCAATTTGATTGTATAAAAAAGACGGGCTAAAAGTCGATTGACTAGGTGATTTACCCGTGGCACGAGAATGTAAAATAGTACGTGCGCCATAAGCACTTGACCAACCTACACAAGATCCTTGACGACCTTGATTCAATCTTTTCGGTGCATATTCTCTCAAAGAAACCGTTGATGGCATTTGATTTTGATTACCTGCTACTAATGGTTCATAAACTTTTGCTTTGTCATAAGTTTTTT
>CAKZLL010000018.1 GCA_937125475.1 uncultured Saprospiraceae bacterium
AATTCTACCATAATTAATATGACTTTTGAATATCGATTAGTATTATATGAGCGAACAAGGAAAAATTACGAAGAACCAATCTTTATTCTACTAGAAAGAAATCAAGATATCGGCAAAAAAGAATTTGTAGTATAGAAAAAGAGGTGATTTATTATATTTGTAGTAAAACACTATAAGTTAATAAATTGTCAAGATTTTATTGGTTAAAATATATGGAATTTTTTCTAGCAATTTTTAACCTAAATCAAGGCTTTTTATATACTACCAAAAGAATTAAGTAAAAAATGAATAAAGAACAATTTATAAAAATAGCAGGCGGTGTTTACAAAAGCAAAAAAGACTATGAATATTGGGATGGATCGGATAAAAAAACAAATTTTTGGGATTTTTTTAATGGTCAAATAAAAACAAAGGAAGGAACAGTAGAATATGATAAAGAAATTCTTTCTTTTTATGGAGGTATTCCTGTGGAAACCTTGATAGAAAGGGAAATACATAGTATTGAGCATATTATTCCTAAAGATTTTTTAAATAAATACCTTAAAAAACGATATTACACCATTCGTAGAGGTGCTACGGTAAATCCATTTAATTTCGCGCCTTGTCACCGAACACTTAATACCGTTAGAAGTACTTTTCCTTATGATTTTGAAGGTGATAAAGTAACGACACAGCATAAAGTAAGTTTGGATTCTCAGTTTACAGATTACGGCTTCGACAACGATGCAGAATGGGTAGTTCCACCAAAAACAAAAGGTGATGTTGCTCGTGCTATTTTATATATGTGCTTGATTTACGATATAAAAGGGTTGTATAGTAATCATGTAGATGAGTTAGTTCGTTGGGCAAAATCTGATCCACCAACATTTTGGGAGGTAAAATACAATCAATGGGTACATATGTATAAAGGTATTAATAATCCTTTTATACGTTATACGAATACAGATGCAACTAAAAATTATTCTGAACTGTTGGATGATGATGAATTACTAAACGCAATACGAGGTGAAAATACAGTAATTGTTGATCCTAATACTGTTACGAAATTAAAGCTAGTAGAACGAGAAAAAGTAGCAGAAGGAACAATTAGAATTATAGCAGCCTTGGTAAATCCAGACGGAAAAGATGCGGGAAATGAAACAATTTCATTATTCAATACTTCACCTGATAGCATTTTTTTAAAAGATTGGCAATTAAAAAATAAGAAAGAGAAAGCGTATTATTTAGGGGAGGAACATATCGCTTCAGGCGAATTTAAAACGATAAGGTTGCCTAAAAACGCTTTACAACTTTCTAATAGAGGTGATGTTATTCAACTATTAGATGAAGAAGATAGAACGATACATGAAGTAGAATATACTAGTGCAGCTTCACGAAAAAAAGGTTGGCAAGCGGTTTTTTAAACGGCTTTTATGATAGTAAATAGTATGAGAAGATTTTTTTTATAATAAAAACCTTCTCATACTATTGTACTTACAAATCGACAATTGATTGTTTTTTATACAGCGTGTTATTTTTCCAAAACCAAATCTCTGCCATAGAGTTTTGTCAAATTGCCTAAAATTGACATATTACGACTAAATGATTGGTAATACCACTCTAATTTTTTCATTTTAAAATGAAACTTTTTATTCTTTACTATTCATACAGATGAATACTTATTCATGACAAAATTTAAATATATATTGTAAAAAATATATATTTGTATTATTTAGATTAATTGTTGTGCTTATATTACGTTTTTATAAAAGACTAAACAAGTTTACTTTTTAAAAATAATTAGATATTAATGGAACAAGTTACCAACTATCAACCCACAACACTACTCGTTATAGTTACTCTTTTTGCTTTCTATGAATGTGTATTTGTAGGAACTTATCTCTTACTAAAAAAATCTGTTCGATACCAAGCGAATCGTTATTTAGGTGGATTGTTGCTTATTCCAGCTTCTATGTTATTATCAGGTGCTTTATTTCAATTAGAGCTATTAGATGAATTACCTCATGTGATACATCTACATTTTTTTACTTATTTAATGTTTGGTCCTTTAGCTTATTTTTATGTTCGAGCTTGCACACAAAAGGATTTTAAACTGAAAGGAAAACTTTGGTTACATTTTATACCAGCACTTTTAGCCTTGTTTTATTTCATGCCTTTTTATTTACAATCAGGAGATGCAAAATTTGATGCGTTTATTGTTTGGAGAGAAACAGCTTCTTTAGGCGTACCAACATGGGTTTTATTACTAAGGTTATCTCAACCTATTATTTATTTTGGAATATGTATTCGACTGATTATGATTTATAGAAAACACTTAGACAATGCGACTTCTTATATTGATACTGTTTTTCATCGCTGGTTATTATATTTTTCAGGTATATTACTCTTACCTATTTTAGGCGCAATTGCCACGGTAATTTTTACAAATGTTATTGGTTACCAATTAAGTGCTGCAACTGTTATTTTCACTTTTATATTAGCATTTGCCATTTCTATTCGCATTGCAATATTAATAAAACCGAGTCTATTCCATCTATTTCCGCATCAAATGCTGATACCTAATTCTACAGAAGAACAGAAGCAACGATACGAAAAATCTACCTTACAAGAGGATTCCAAAGATCACTATGTAAATAAACTTTCACTATTTGTAGAAACCGAAAAACCTTATTTAGCATCAGATTTAACGCTTGCAGAATTATCAAAACAGGTTGATATTCCGACACATCATTTATCACAAGTTATCAATGAAAAACTAGAATGCAATTTCTTAGATTATATTAATAAATACAGAATTAAGGAAGCAAAAAAAATGTTAGTTGACCCGAAGCTTGACCATTATACAATTGTGTCGATTGCTTACGAAGCAGGCTTTAATTCTAAAAGTACTTTTTATACTGCTTTTAAAAAATATGCTACCATGACACCTACTCAATATAAAAAACAACGACTAAAAGAGCTAACTCTAGTTTAATCATATTGAACGTATTTTACAAATTTCATTATAAAAAAAAGTCTCGACGGTTTTAAAACTGTCGAGGCTTTTTTATTTCCATTTTTTTCAAAAATCACTGTTTTTTAGCTTATCCAACTGTCCGAACATCCAAATTTGGATGTTCGGACATCCGATTTTATTGGATAAGACATCATTGGTAAGTAAAATAAATAAATATAAATATCTAATAATCAAATGTTTACAAATTAAATAAATCCGAAATCGAAAATCGGACATCCGAATGTACCTTTCCGAACCTTTTGCACCGTTTTTTGCTCCACATTTGTCCTCATAATCATTGTAACGGAAAGAAGTTACAAACATTTTTAATCATGCCTTTCAATAATGATACTTACAAACAGCTTTTTTGAAAGACAAAAATTTACTACTAATATGAATAACAATAATACATTAATCAACTTTAAACAAATCTTTTCAATTACTATTCTTACTGTCTTTACACTCATTAGTAGTGTAAGTTTCATTAATGCCCAACACAATTGGAATGATCCAGGAGCAACTATTCTACAAGACGGGACATTACCATGGAATCAGAGTTCTTTACGAGAAGTAGTAGGTCGCCCAGGTATTGCTTTTTGTGATGTCAATGATAATTATCTGTTAAAATTCCAAAGAGGAACAGATAGTAAAGGAACGGGTTGGGGTTCGGCTGTTGTCGTTGATAATATTAGTTTTTCAGGCCTTCATAAAATAGATATGGAAATTATCAATGGGAATCCTGCAGTTGCCAACTCTGCACATAATGTATTTGATATTCGCTATACAAGAGCTTTAAATTCAACAGGAGATTTCTGGGGAAGTACGGTTCAAGTAGTAACAGGTATATCTACGACAAATCATGTTAATCAAATTGACCTTGAAGAAGTAAATGGTAAACCTGCTATTGCTTATTATCATACTGATGATCAGGACTTGTATTATGTACAAGCAACAGATGCTACTGGTTCTACTTGGGGAACGCCTGTTTTGGTCGCTTCTACAGGTAAGGTTGGGAATTTTTTGAGTATGTCCGTCATTGATGGACGACCTGCGATTGCTTATTATGACGAAACAAATCAAGACTTAAAATATGTACGTGCTAATGATGATGACGGTAGCACTTGGGGAACACCTGTAACACCTTGGTCAAACGGAAATGTTGGACGACACGCTTCTTTGACAACTGTAAATGGCAGACCTGCTATCGTCTTTGAAGAAGTGGACAACAGTAGATTATTATATATGAGAGCTGATGATGCTACAGGTTCTACTTGGCCAGGTTTTCCTGTTATCATTACAAGTCATCGTGGAGAAGAAATGGACTTATTAGTGGTTGATGGAAAACCTGCGGTTGCTTATTACACAGGTTTTGGCGGTCAAGATTTGAGGTATTTATATAGTCAAGATATTGATGGAACAAATTGGAATGCACCTGTTTTATTAGATGATGGTTCAACAGCGATGGGAAATATTTTAAGTATGGCAATTATTGATGGAAATCCTGCTATTTCTTATCAAGATTTTACAAATAGAGATTTGAAATATATTCGTGCAAGTAATCCTGATGGACTTCCAGTAGAATTAACATTCTTCAAAGGCGAAATGACAGAGCAAGGTACAGAGTTAACTTGGCAAACAGCAAGTGAGAAAAACAATGAAGGTTTTGAAATAGAACGTAGTCAAGATGCTAAAAACTGGAAAACATTAGATTTCATTGATGGTTATGGAACAACACCTGAAACACAGAATTATAATTATACGGATTATGAAACACTTGAAGGCGTAATTTATTATCGCTTAAAGCAAATAGACTTTGATGGAAAATTTGAATACTCAAATATTATCAATGTAACAAGAGATGGATATGAAAATAGAATGGTTTATACTTTTCCAAACCCTGTTCAAAATGAACTGAATATTATTGATGGAGAAGGGCAAGTGACGATTTATAATGTATTAGGTCAACCACTTCAATCATATAATATTGAAAATTCAGTATTCCAAATCAATACAACCAATTTACCAAAAGGGCAATACATCCTGCATATTCAACAACAAAATGGAACAATCAAGACGAAGCAATTTATCAAGTAAATTATAAAGAAACTCCCTTGTATTTATTTTGAAATATTTCAAAATCTAGTATTGTAGTCCAGCTTATCCAAAGAGATAGGCTGGCATTTTTATTGTTGGAGTGTGAATGTAAAAAAGCAGGAATTAAAAAAATGCCAACTTTGGAATTGGGCGATAAACAAAAATTTGAAGGCGCGCAAACTTCAGTCGCAATTAATGCTTTAGATCAAGTAATGGCGGCTTGCATAGAAAATGAAGAAATTGTAGTGAAACGCTTTTCTATTAATAAAGATATTTTAGCGTATACCCAAGCAGATGTAGTGGCTAATTGGTCTTTATCCAAAAATTGCCATCAATGATATAGGACAATTTTTATATGCATTTTATACCAATGCTATTCCCTTGTATTCTCCCGAAATGGAAATATAACTCAATCAATCTATCCAGCGATAGATTGGCTTTTATGTTT
>CAKZLL010000019.1 GCA_937125475.1 uncultured Saprospiraceae bacterium
ACTCTTTGAAAAACAACGGGGCAAGCCACCGCTGGATTAAGAAAATATTCACTCTGGCAAAAATTGTTAATGAACCATATTTTTTATGACAATCATCTTATTTCTTTCGTACTCTTGGCTTTTTGTAAAGCGGTACAGTCGAACAAGGTTCGCCAAACATAATGCTTTTAGCAAAAGGGCGCAATTGCTTTGTTAAGTCCATGTAGGCAGAAATAGGAACAGGTTGATCACTGCATCCTTTTATCACAATTCTTTTATCTTCAAATTGAGATGCATCTACCTTTGATAATACATTTTGATAATATATTTTATAAAAAGTAGCTTTGTCTGTCTGCACAATGTTTTTGACAAAAGGCGCTGCATAAACCGTCACAAGCATATAAGCCCAAGTCGGAATAATTGCATCAGTTGAACAAAATACACACAAATGCTTTCCTTCGTATTGTGTCCAGTCGTGTACTTTTAAAGCAGCTCTAAAATCTTTTTCCTTTAGAATTAATTCCATGAAAAGATAATCTTTCAAATCAAATGAAAGTACCTCTTCTTTTGGAAAATAATCCTCTAGATTAATAGTAATAATACCGCTTGCTGCCACTCGATTTACTAATGGCTTATCTACATTCATATTTGCTTTTATACTTTGATAGTGTATCGCCTGAATGAATAATTTCATTCTGATACACAATGAATTAAAATTTATTGTGTGAAGGTAAGGAAAATGAGCAACTTTTGTTTGTAGACTTTCTTACCAATCTGTCTTTAATATACACGAAAAACAACAGATTAATAGATTTGTTTATTGCAAGATTATAATTTTTAAGAAAGCAAAAAAATTACTTAATCGCTCTCTATGTAATTAATACGCATTTTTTTTCAAAAGTGACGTATTTTTTTGTGAAAAAAATGATTCTTTAACACAAAAAAAGAATTGAACACCTCTATCATAATAGAATTGAATATTTACTTGTTTTTTGTAAGGGTTTTATTGAAAAATTTGAGTATGATTTTTGGTCAAACACGAAATTCTCTAATCTATTTATTGGAATCTTTTATTGTCTTTTAAAGATAGTGAAGGATTTTGTTTTAGATATAAGGTCAATTTTTTTTAAAAAACTAAATATTTAGTTGTATTCAGAAAAATTTTATGCTCAAAATTAAATATTTAAAAAATTAATATATAATGGCTTTATTTTTGTGGTATGTCAATTATGGGTCATTTTTCCCAAAAAAAGAAAAAAAAAAGGCGCTTTGTACAATTTTGAAAAGCATTGCGTAACTTTTTGCAAAAATCAACGAATCTATATAGTAAATAAAGCATATATTTATACTAACAAATTACCACAACAGATTATTTATGAAAAAACTATACACTCTCTTAGCATTATTTATATTTATATCAACTAGCCTTTCGGCAACAGAAACGAAAAAAAAGAAAAACCTGTTTGAGGGTTTTGTTATTACTAGTACAGGAGATAGCCTTTTGGGGGAAATTCAATTTGTTAACCCCGTTTACAATGAATTAAAAGTTCGATTTTATAATAAAAAAGGAAAACGAACTATCTTCAAGCCTAGGGATATTGTTGAATATGCCTTCAAATCTCCTAACTTAGACGCTAAAACGAATCGTAAAGTATTAAAATGGGTACATTATTTTAGAAAGAGAATTGATGTTGCTCCATTAGAAAATGGTTTTAATATTGAAACTATCTTTTTACAGCGTGTTACTTCTGGAAAAATTAATTTATATAATTATTATACACTTGCTGTTTCTAAAATTAATCATAGAGTATATAACCATGAATATTTTGTAGAACCAGGTGGTTTGCAAAATGATAATGATGAAAAAATATCTGGTTTAGTTCCAGTAAATAGAAATAATTTTAGAGCATATTACAAAGAATTTTTAGAGGAAAATGATGACCTAGCTAAAAAGATCGGAGATGAAAGATACGGTTATAAGCATTTCGCTAAAATTATAAGATTGCATAATGGATGATATAGTATCTAGCAATAATGGTAAAAAGGAGGCTGTATCAAAAGGTCAAAATATCCTTGAGTTTCTTGGAAAGGTATCTGAGAAAATTTTCAAATAAGAAAATCTCAAGCTCATTATTTTACTTTTGATACAGCCTCCTTTTTATTTACTAAGAATTGAAATGCGTATTATTTGCTTTTTAGAAAATAAGCTGTTTTTATTCCTCGCGAATTTTTGGCTTTAAGAAAATAAGAACCGCTTGTAAGGTCAGCAAGATTTATTGTTATTGAACTAGTATTAATTTGCTGAGATCTAACTATTTGTCCTGTAATAGAATAAATATCAATCGTAGTTTTATCTGTCCATTCTTTGGGCAATTGAATATTCAAATGCTGTTGTATTGGGTTTGGATAGATTTTTAAAGTACCTACTTTTGTATTAATATTCGCAGATACAACATCACTCCATTCAAACCTTCCGTCGAAATCAACTTGTTTCAAACGATAATAATTCAATCCATTAATTGGGTTTTGATGTAAAAAATCATACTTGCTAAGTAGGGTAGTAGTACCTTGACCTAGTGATTCTCCAATTGTTTGGAAGTTTTTTCCATCAATACTGTGTTGAATTTCAAAATGACTATTATTAATTTCAGCCGCTGTTTGCCAAAACAATTGAATCACTTGGTGATTAACTTCTGCCGAAAAGTGAATTAATTCTATCGGTAGGTTAGTTTCTCCAATAGTTCCTGGTGTGCCTTTATCAATAGAAGCTGGAATAAAACCAATAGAAGTTGTTGATGTTGTCCAGTTAGAACCATTATTATTATCTAAATTAATATTGTTCAAATACATACTAGCACCATTAGGAACTGGAAAATCTGAATCGTCATTATTATATTCCACTCGGTCTACTTCTATTCCTGCACTATTCTGAATGATAATTTCATCTTCTGAGTTGGTTAAACTAAAACTAGTACTAAGATGATAATCGACTGTAACACCTCCATTGGTATTAATATCGTTGTTTTTACCTAATATTAAGAAACTACCATCTGTAATAATTAATGACTCACCATTATCAATCGTATGAGAATTTGATCCATTATCCTTGATTATCCAACCATTAATATCTACATCTGCGCCAGAATTATTATAAATTTCAAAATATTCTCCATCAGCATCAACTACTGCAGCAGGATTTTGCATGATTTCTGTAATAATAATATCGGGAACAGCAAGTGTCGCAACATTTCCTGCTAATGGAGTAATTTCATTATAATTTGGTTCTCCTGAACAGGTTAAGTTTAAAGAGAATACAAAAAAGTAATAAGTCGTACTTTGGCTAAGTTCCAAAGCCTGAAATGAAGTTAAAGAGGTTTTAGTGATGACTGTACCTTCTCCTATTACATCTCCAATATTGTAAGATGTGCCATCTAGAGGATTGCTAGAAAGGGTAGAAGCAGTACTCATCAAAACGATATAATTATCAGGATTAGAAGCTGCGGTTGAAAAAGAACCTGAAATACTAATTGCATCTGGTATTAAATTTAGAGCGGTAGCTTGATCTGCTGGATCAGCACATGGGGCAATTTCAGTGACAGAGACATTATCAAAAAGTAAAATTTCCGCGCCTGCATTATTTTTCATCCGAATAACAATCTGTAAGACATCAATACCTGTAAGATCTAAATTTTGTTCCGCAGTGACAGCTGTAAAATCATCACTATTATCCCCATTCGTTACAAATTGAGTTTCAGCACCGCCATCCGAAATATAATAGATTTTTATATAATCACCACTTTCATGATTGCCTTGTTCCGCTAAATCAACAGATAATAAAACCGTCGCACTTGAAGTACTGACATCAATACTAGGAGAAGTCCAGACAACTTCTCCGTCGGTATCTTGCGCTTCCATCACTTCACCTTGTACTTGAAACCAATCAGATGTAGCACTAAGTGTAGCAGCACTAACATTTATTGACCAATCTACGCCAGCCACATCTATTGTAGGAGT
>CAKZLL010000020.1 GCA_937125475.1 uncultured Saprospiraceae bacterium
AACCCATAGAAACCAAAAACCGCCAATAAAAATCATAAGAATCAACAACAGCAAAAACGGTTGTGTAAATATTTCTATTGTCGCTCTTGACAAATAAATAAGAAATAAGATAGGCATTAATATCTTAGTAGCAATAAATGTTACAGATGGAAAAAGTGGTAATATGGACAATGAAATAAGTAATGTTAAAATTTCAGTGAAGGGTATTATTTTTTTCATAATCATAACAGAATCAATTGCATTGTTTATATTTCAAATAATAAGAATAAATTGAATATGTCAACACTAACCTTATACCCATAGAGAAAATAAAAGCAAAGCCCGCCCCCATAACTCCCCACTTTCCAGAAAATTTAGCTAAAAGAAATATATATATAACACCAGAAATGATTGTCACTAAACTTAAGAATGTATTTTTTTTCAAATAAAGAATATTTCTTTATTGTGTTGGTTTTGGGGGCTAATAATCAATTTGCCTATTCTAATATTGCTTGTGGCACAACTTGCCCTACTGCACCAACATCCCCTTTGAATGTTTCGGTAGTGGCTAATTCTCCTTCATCTGTTACTATTTCTTGGAGTTTGGGCAGTAATAATTCGGCTAATAAAATAGTGATTAAACAACATACTAATGGAAATAATGTCTCATTAGACACTGTAAGCAGTGACTCTTCATCATATACATTATATAACTTAATGCCTAATCAATCTTATTGTTTAGTCTTACAAGCTATTACTGATTGTGATATTTCACTACATACTCTTCCATATTGTGTCATTACTCCAGCTCTTTCTTTGCCGATATTAAACGCTGTAGCTACTCCTCAAAGTGAGAAACTAATATATGTAACTTGGGATAATCCTGCCACTTATATTATTAGAAACATATCAAATACGCTTGATACTATTATTCTAAATGGTAATAACGTCATCAATTACACGGACAATAATCTACAGCCAAACACTACTGTTGATTATATTATTTATAATAATTCGGGAGATAGTGCTATTGCAACAGCGACAACACCAGCAAATTGTGGATATAGCATGACGCATGTTGACATTAGTTGTGGTATAAATACGATTGAGTTTCCTATTATTTTGCATCAAACTACAGATAGCCTTCTTGGTTATGTTATAGATTTAGATTTTCCGATGGGATATGTGTTAAGTTCTACGCCCATGTTATTTGCTCCAAGCTTTATTGCAAGTACTCATGCCGAAGTTAATATCAATTATACGAGTTCAACTTCTGTTAGACTTGCGATTAATTTAAAGTTTGGAGCCCCTGTTGGTACTTATTTTAATGGTGTTGGAGGAGATACTGTAATGACATTAGTTTTGTCTAAAAGTCCAAGTTATTCTCCCGTTAATGATAGTATCAATATAACGCACTTTGAAGAAAGTTTTCAAGGATTTACAAATTATAGATGTGTTGATAATGGAACCGTAACACAAGATGTTAATCCAAATGCTCCTTTATCTTTAACCGTTAATAATGGCGAAGCATTTGGATTTGATGCAAATATTTCGGGACAATTACATACACAAATATATAATGTACAGAACACTAATGATCCTTTGCCTACGAGTTCATATATCGTTGATACTTTAGGACAATTAGAAATCAGTAACCCAGTTGGTGATACAGTTAAATTGATTAGAGATATTGACAGTACAACGATGGTAATGGCTTATATTGGGGGGAATGATGCTTACTTACTTAGATATTTTATTCTTCATAATGGGATGTTACCAGGTAATGTTATTCCTACGATTGAGCAATTGATAAAAATGGATGTTGATGGTAGTGGAAACATTTCAGCAGCAGATTTATCTTTATTAATACAGCGATACTTGTTTATGAATGGCTTAAATGAATTTCCTTATGGTGATTGGTATTTCATTGATTCTACTCATCTTAATAATATGGAAATTTCTTCTAACTATCCAAATTGTGCAGATGGTTTTTGTCCTTCAAATATTCCTAAAGTACACGAATACCAAAATTATGTAGAGCTTAATGTCGATAGTACTTCTTTATGTAAACAATATTTAAATACGCCAATAATCGGATTAATGATTGGTGATATTAATGGGACATATAAAATGACCTCAACTACTTTAACGAACCTTCTACATAAAGGTAGCCAAAGCTTAATTCTGAATTTGGATAGTGCAGAATGGATTTCTAATAACACATTGGAAATAGCTATACATTGGACAGATACAACTGTTGATATTAATTCACTTGATGTTTTATTGAATTATCAACCTAGTATCTCATTTGATAGTTTTTCAGTGGATATACCTTTAGATGCAAACTTTTATAATGTTATTGGGGATAGTATGATGTTGTTTACTTCATATGACATTATTCCATATCAAAATACGCACTTGAATAAATCGTTCGCTAAATTAAGGATAACCACAAATGATATACGAGTTGATATGTATGATTTTGATGCAAATTCTATTGCTTATTTTAATGGCGAACCAACTCCAGTTATTTTTCAAGGTTTTACTGAACGTCCTTCATCAAGTCATAAAATAGAACAGTATAAAAGTTCTATTTCTCCTAATCCAGCTAAGGATTGGATTAGAGTGACATCAGCAAAGGAAGTTAGTCAAATTATCTTTCATGCGATAGATGGTAAGTTATTAAAAACAATGACTGTAAATGCTTACCAAAAAGAGATAGATATTACTGATCTTCCAAATGGAAGTATTGCTGTAACACTAGTATTTTCGGATGGTTACCAGGTAACGAAGCAAGTTATAAAACAATAAGATTTATTTTTAAATTACTGTTATATGGTACTTTTAGCCTCACTAGATTTTAGTGAGGCTTTAAATTTTTACAAATAAACTATTAAAAAAGATTGTCTATTCTTGATTTTAAATATTTATGATGTTGTATCTCTATATTTTAAAATGATCTGTAATTATTTAATTAATAACAATCTTCTCCAATTATAGTACGTAAAAAATTAAGTAGCAATTAGGGCGAAACCACATAGTTTAATAAGTACAAATATGTAAATAAGTATTATTATTGGGGCTTTGACAATTTCTGCATTTTAGTTCAATGTGGGCTTGCTCCATTGTTCTAACTCCTTGAAAAACAACGGGGCAAGCCACCGCTGGATTAAAAGAATACTCATTTTGGCAGAAATTGTCAAAGAACCATATTATTTAATATCTAATGCTCCAAATTATGACAATACAAATGACCAATCACCATTAGAACTAGATGCATTTCTATCTAAATTACTTTCGATACTCATGTTTTACCCAATCTACCTCCATTACCCAATCACGATTCATAGGCTTATCAGTAATTTTAGCATAATTTAAAATAGCAAACATTGGCTCTGGATATTTATCACCTTGTTTTTCATTACGATACACTTCTTTGCCGTCAAGGCGATAAACAAGGTCACTTCCTTCCCATTCTACAGAGTATTCATGAAAATCATTTAATGTAGATGCAACATTGATGCGTGAACTCCACCAATCTCCTTTATCACAAGTATCCAAACTAATGATAGTACCTGTTGTAAAAGAATCGACCATATAATCACCATGATGTTCAAAAATGTCAATCTCTCCAGAACCAGTCAAAGGCCAACAAATATTTTCATTTTCTTCTTGAACAGGAGCTTCGTTATTCTGCGCACCTAATATCCACCAAGCAGGAAACATACTAGGTTCTCCATTCCCATTTAATTTTAGCCTAGCTGTCCATTTTCCTTTGATGAATTCTTTGCGGTTTTTAGAACAAATTCGTCCTGCAACGTATTTGGTATTTGGTTGTTTATTACCATGCTTATCAACACTTTTACAAGGAAATTCGTCCTCTAGTTTCACTACTTTAATTTTTAAAGTACCATCACTGACTTCTCGTGTTCCGTATTCTCCATCAGGCACATAACATTGTTTTTCATTGTTCACCCATATACGTTGGTCTTGCCAATTCTCTGGGTTAAAAGT
>CAKZLL010000021.1 GCA_937125475.1 uncultured Saprospiraceae bacterium
CCTTAGACATATCAGGATCTGACATAACATTTGGAGCAGTAGTCCAAGCTACAATATACAAATTACCAGGCCCAACATTATATTGTCAAAGTGTAATAGAAGTAGAACCTAAAGACGCTAAATTACCTGTCCAAACATAAGGCGTTTGAGCCACATTATTTACTGTCCATTGAACAGCTACAGAAGTCAATGCATTAACCCCCATATTCTTCAATGTTGCTTTAACATCTTGAAGACCACCAGATAAAGGTGCAAAAGGCTCATCGATTGATTCTAGAGCAGCATTATTATTCACTAATAAAAATGGCGTGAATTCATAATAATCATTATCCGCATGACCTGAAGCAATAGGACCAGGCATAATAGTTGTGCTGTCTCCGATTTGAACTGCAGTAGTAGCATTTTGTTGAAGCCCAACTGTAGTAGTCAAGTCCTGTCCTGTACTAGCATAATGCATATCAACTACATAAACCTTGTTCGTTGTTTCTTCTAAAACAATAGCAAAATAAGCATAAGATGTACCATGACTTGTACCTGCTGCATTCGCACCATATTCATAAGAATAGTATTTGATCCAGCGTTGACGATTAGGAGCAGTACCATAAGTACCTACCCAAACTCTATCAGTAGTACCTATTGGCGCTCCAGCAGAAAATGAATCCCAAAAACCTAATATTGAATTATTAGGAATATTAGAATTGGCTGCGGGTAAGTTTGTGTTGATATCCGAAGGAATCATCGTTGCCGATGTATCAAACGTGATCACACCATTACCCGTTACTTTAAAATGAGTAACAGGCGCTCCATAAAAATCAAAAGGAAAACCTATCCCTACTGTGTCTGACCAGAAGTTAGTTGCTTCACCACCATTTGTTACTTGTGTATAGCCAGTTGTATAACTATCAGTCTGAGTGTTAAGCCCTCCTGGGTTTCCCGCACCGAGTACATGATTAGTCGTATAGGTATATTGAGCCGAAGCACCTACTACGAATATCATGATCGCGATGAATGAAAGTATTATTCTTTCATAAAAAAGCAGATTTGGTTAAAAAAAATATTTAAATTATTAATAGACTTTATTCTAATAGATAAAAAAGTTCTTCAAATGAGGTCGTAAATGTTTTATACTTATTTATCATAACTATTTTAGTATATCCTAAATATTGTCATATAGTTATATGCAAATAAAGTGGGGGAATGCCTTATCTATTTGATGATTGATATTTATTTTTCAGGGGAGATTCTAGTCGTTTTTTTGGTAGAAATACTTAATTAACTATGTGTTTGTTGAAATCTAATATAAAACAATATTATGCCTTTAATTGAATATAAGTTATTTAATTCTTGTTTTTATTCATTTGTAAAAATAGTTAATTGAAGCCATGAAGTTAAACAAAAAATATTTGTCTAAATAGTCTTCATTTTATTTAAAGCTACTTTTGAAAGCTCATCTTTATCATATAGAAAAAAATACTATATATTGTAAACTATAAGTCAATTAATAGTATCTATCATTGTAATATCTTCTTTTAAATAAATGATTTTCAATTTTTATAAAAAAAAAATCAATTACTAAAAAAACCATAAAAACAATATTATTGACAAGGTGTTAATACCTCATATTTTTATGAAAAATCGCCTAATGTCATTTTATATGTTAAAATTTGGCACGTTTTCCCGAAAATTTACTTTTAGTATAAAAAATTGATACATACATATAATAGATATTCAAAACTAAATGAATCGAATCTTAAATCAATAAATCTTTGAAAACGACAATACATGAAAAATAACTTCTTAAAATCAACTAACTTTCAGCAAAAACTAAAGGCATTAAGAAATCTCAAATACAGTCAACTTTCCTCAAGAAATCAATGGATTATTAAGATCCTAGCCTTGGGTTTCTTCACTGGGTTATTAAGTATTTTTGTCTTATATCAATCCGTTCGACTTGGAGCATTTGGTGGTGTGCCTTCCTATGCTCAACTCAAAAAAATCGAAAATCATGTGGCTTCTGAGGTTTATTCTATTGATAATCAAGTATTAGGCAGGTATTTTTTACAAAATAGAACCAACGTTAAATATCAAGATATTCCTACACATTTCGTTAAAATATTAGTAGCAACGGAGGACGAGCGTTTTTATAAGCATCATGGCGTAGACAATTGGAGTTTATTCCGTGTGCTATTTAAAAGTATTTTGCTTAGAAATAAAAATACAGGTGGTGGAAGTACAATTAGCCAACAATTAGCTAAAAATCTTTTTCCCCGAAAATCTTTCGGTCTGTTTTCTATGCCTGTCAATAAATGCCGAGAGATTATTACGGCTAAAAGATTCGAGCGAATTTATAACAAAAAAGAGGTTTTAACGCTATATCTCAATACTGTTCCGTTTGGAGAAGATGTTTATGGTCTTAATGTTGCAGCAAAACGTTTTTATAACATAGAACCTAAACACTTAACGGTTGAGCAATCGGCTGTACTTGTCGGAATGCTTCAATCTCCTTCGTCGTACAATCCTAGATTGCATCCTCAAAGAGCGAAATTTCGACGAAATATTGTATTTAAGCAAATGCTTAAAAATGAAGTTATTAATACTTCTCAATACAATCAATTGATTAAGTTTCCTTTAAAAATTGATTATCAATTTTTGTCTCATAGTGATGGGTTAGCCCCACATTTTCGAGCGCATTTGAGCCAAGAACTCAAGCTTTTTTGCAAAAATTATAAAAAAGAAAATGGTGGAGATTACAATATATACACCGATGGTTTAAAAATTACAACAACCATTCATTCCAAATGGCAACGATATGCAGAAGAGGCTGTTGCCGAACAATTAGCCATTTTGCAAAAGGAATTTGCCCAACATTGGAAAGGAAAAACGCTTTGGAAAGCCTCCGATCCAATTATTCAACGGGCGAAAAAACAGACCTCAAGATACAAAACCCTTAAAGCACAAGGCAAGTCAGAAGCCGCTATTAATCAATCGTTTTCTACGCCTACTCGAATGCGACTATTCACTTGGGACAATGAAAAAGAACTCACAATGTCTCCGATGGATTCTATTATTCATTATCATTCTCTTTTGAATGCTGGTTTTATTGCAACTGATCCACAATCAGGGCAGATTCGAGCTTGGGTCGGCGGTATCAGTCATCGCTATCTAAAGTATGATAATCTTAAAATGCAGCGACAAGCTGGCTCTGTTTTTAAACCTATCTTATACACTTCTGCTTTGTTAAATGACTACACGCCATGTAGTTTTATTGAGAATGAAAAGGTCATCTTTCCTGAATTTCAGAATTGGTCGCCCGATAATGCGAATTATAAATATGGTGGTTGGTACACTTTGAAAGGTGGTCTGGCAAATTCAGTTAATACGGTTGCCGCTAATTTAATTCAACATATTGGCACGGAAGAAGTGGTTGATTTGGCTAAAAAAATGGGGATTAAAAGTAAATTAACAACAACTCCTGCCCTAGCCTTAGGCGCAACAGAAGTCAATTTGATGGAATTAGCGGAAGCTTATGGCGTTTTTGCCAACCGAGGCGAGCGAGTTGCATTGAACTATATTGTCAAAATAGAAGACGCTAAAGGCAATGTGCTTTATGATGATAAAAAAGAGGAGCGCGTGAAGAAAACTAAAATTTTCGCCCCTCATATTGCGGATCAAATGAATTTGATGTTGCAAGGTGTTGTAGACTCTGGAACAGCTCGTAGTTTACGATATAAATATGATCTTCGAAGTGCCATTGCAGGAAAAACAGGCACAACTCAAAATCAGGCGGATGGGCGTTTTGTAGGCTTTACGCCCAAAATGGTCGGCGTGTCTTGGGTAGGCGGAATTAATCAAAAGGTACGATTTAGAAACCTAAATCTTGGCAGCGGTGGGCATACTGCTTTGCCAATTTGGGCACGTTTTTACAAAAAAATACTCCAAGATAAATCATTTAATCATTGGCAACATTTGGCGTTTAAAGCTGAATCAGATAGTTCTGATTATGATTGCCCTAATTTCACAATAGGCGAAATTGAAGAAGTAATTGATGAAGAATTTGGAGATAGCTTGATTGTGGAAAAGCCTAATTTATTAGATAGATTATTTAAAAAACAAGATACTAAAGTCATTCCTGAGGATCAAAATATAGAAGATGATCGCCTCAATGAAAAGCCTAGAAAAAAGAAAAAGTCCAAGAAGAAAAAGAAAAAAAATAAGCTACAAAAATGGTGGAAAAAACAACGTGATAAACTCAAAAGAGGCTAAAAATAATGGAAATTGGAATTGCGAGTTAAGTTTTAAACTCGCAGTTCTATTTCTTTTTTTTAGCAAGCGTGGTTAAATCAAACCATAAGAAGTGCGGATTAAAAATACCTTCTTTATAGCACATTTTAAATTCTTTGGCGGTGTCTGGAACAGAAAAACTAAGACTACCATGATGACTCGTTTTAGGCGGAATTCTATTTTCAAATTGATCAGACAAATTAAAGTATATATATTCATTCTGTTCGCTGTCAATAAGTTTCAGATTGATTAAACTAGAAAATAAAAATGTATCTGCTGCTGCGTTTTCAATCGTCAGATAAACTAATTTGTAATGTTTGTCGTCGCTTGTTTTATAAAAACCTTCTCCTTCGCTAATTCCTGTAGAATCTACTCGATAAGTCACACTATCCAAAGTGACGGCTTCCCCAATTGCAAATTCTTTTGCCATTCCATCTCGAACATTTGTCGCATAATTAAGAAAATCTTTAATTTCTTTGTAAATCGCTTTACTGTAATGTTCTCTATAATCGGTATGATCAGAAAGGCTATATCTAGGAACTTCGATTTCAATTTCCTTTTCTTTTAAAATACGCAAAACGTTTTTGAGCCGATCATATTCTTTTTTAGAATAATGAACGTTATTCCAAAGTTCTAAACAATGCCCTGACTTGAAATGAATTTCAAAATGTGGAGGATATTGTTTGTGACGAGCACGTTCTGTGGAAAATTGATTTGTGACATAAATATTTGCTTTTTCAACATTATCATAAGAATAATTCATGCTTTCAAAAGAATAATAAGGACTGTAAACCAAGCCTTTATCATCTAAAACAGCATAGCTTAGCATATTGAGCGTAAAAATAACTTGAATACCAAAACTCCAAAATGAGAAGCGTCTTTTTAATCGTTGAAATCGTTGATGTGCTTCAAAGACAGAAGGCTGTGATTTCCATTCACTATCGAGTGAGAGCGATTGTTTTGAAACAAAACAATATAACAACAAAGACATACAGCCCGTCACAAAAGCAGCAGGAATAAAAAAAATAGCCGTTGAAATAAACAATTGATCACTAGAAGAGAGCAACAAAGGTTGGATAAATGCGAAACCACGACAAACAAAATAAGTACCTAATGTGCAAAGTAGTAACATGACCCAAATTACTAATTTTTCTGATACTTTAGGATCTCTTCGATTTTTGAAAGAGATAAAAGGAGAGCCAATCATTTCAATCAACTCTCGCTCTGAGGCGCTACGAACGATCCACATTGCTGCAAAAAGCAAAGCGAAATGTATCACATACCACATTAAAAGAATTAATATAATTGATTGAAGCAATGGTCATTTTTTATAGAAAAAATGAAGTAAGCGTATTAAAAACTATAAGGCTTTTCTATACGCTTACTACATTTTTTTCTTATTTTCTAAGAGCCTACAGGTCTCCAGCTTTCAGGATTTTCGCGCCATTTTTTGAGCGTTTCTACATCTTCTTCTAAGATATATTCCATTTTTAACGCTTGCTCTAATAATGCAAAATAATCGCTCAAAGTCGTATAATCGCAATTAGCTGTTTTGAAAGCGTCTTTTGCTTTTTGAAAACCATAATCAAAAATCGCAATCACTCCAACAACCTCACAACCTCGCTCCCGAAGTGCATCAACCGCTTTAATTGCACTTCCGCCTGTAGAAATCAAATCTTCCACGACTAAAACACGTTCCGTTCCTTTCAGATCGCCTTCAATCAAGTTACGTAAACCATGACCTTTCGAGCTACTTCTGACATAAACATACGGTTTTGCCATTTCATCCGCTACTAAAGCACCATGTGGAATTCCTGCCGTAGCAACGCCAGCAACCATATCAAATTCACCAAAAGTCGCTTTGACTTTTTCTACTAAAGCTTTTTTGACATAATTTCTTGCATCTACATAAGACAAGACCTTTCTATTGTCGCAATAAATCGGCGATTGAATACCCGATGTCCATAAAAATGGCTGCATCGGATTTAACATAACGGCTTCGACCTCTAATAAATGTTTGGCAACGTTTGCTGCAATATTCATTCTGTAATATTTACTTAGTAATAAATCAATTATTTATCTTGTTCTTTTCGCCTTTTTTCTGCTCTTACCTTTTTGGAATAAGCATGATATTTCCTAGCATTAGACAAGTGCTGATTATAGGAAACTGCAAAAGAATGATAACCTGTTCCTCCTGGTTTCGCACAAAAATAAATATAATCGTGATCTTCCGCATTTAATGTTTTGTCAATGCTACTTTTAGAAGACATATAAATCGGTCCAGGCGGCAAACCTGCATATTTATAAGTGTTATAAGGCGATTCAATTTCTAAATGACTGAATAACACCCGATTAAGTTTATAATTTCCAGAAGCAAATTTGGCAGTCGGATCAGCTTCTAAACGCATTCCTTTCCGTAAACGATTAAGATAAACACCTGCAACGCGATCTTTTTCATCGTTTTTCTGTGTTTCCTTTTCGACAATTGAAGCGAGTGTATAAACTTCTTCTTTCGTCAAATTTAACGCCTCAGCTTTCGCTAAACGATCAGCATTCCAAAATTTATCCTGATACGTTCGCATTTTGGTAAACACCTTTTCTGGCGTTTCTGTCCAATAAAAATCATAACTATCTGGAATAAATGCCGTCATAGCTGTTTCCTTTTTCAAACCTTGTTCCTTCAAAAAGGCTTCGCTTTGAAAAACACGTTGAAAATCTACCGAATCCAATTCTAAATGCGCTCCAAACAAACCTGCAACATCATCAATGCCCCATTTGTTATGGACTGCAATGCGAATCGGAGCTTGTGAACCGCCTCGTAATTTTGCCACTAAAGCCCGATTCCCCATATTTGGAGCAATCTTAAAACGTCCAGGGCGCATCGGTTTTTTAGGATATTTCATTTGATTAGCCACCCATTCAAAAGTGCTTTTATTCAAAATAAATCCTTCTTTGTCCAAATATTCAACAACCTCTTCAAACGTAGAATTCGTCGGAATATAAACAAATTCAGAAGACAAAGTGCTAGGCGTATTCGGCACAAAAAGCTTATTATAAATATTATACCCGAAGTATCCGCCGATTGTTAATA
>CAKZLL010000022.1 GCA_937125475.1 uncultured Saprospiraceae bacterium
GAAAAACAACGGGGCAAGCCACCACTGGACTAAAAAAATATTCATTCTGGCAAAAATTGTTAATGAACCAAAAATAATTCAAAGGATAATCATAAAAATAAAAAAACATCAACTATTAATGCACTCGTAGAAGTTCATTAATAATTGATGTCTTGTAGAAAAAAACTGTTTTTTAAAAATAAAAGCAATTTTTTATTTTAAAATTCATCAGAATCATCATAATCACCCAAATCGGTTTCTTCCTCTTCTTCAATAAACGATTCACGGCATTGTAGAGGCTGTTCCATTTGTAACCAAAGATTAATTTCATCCCCTACATTAATAGTTAATCCGTCGTAAGCGGAAGGATCTTGTCTCCAAACATAAGCATTTAAGGTATCAGAGACATTGCCATTTAGCATGATTGCCCCAACATTCGAATTTAAACCTTCAATTGTTCTTTTAGCTTCACTATAAGTCATACAGACTAAATTAGGTATAGCGATTGCTGCTCCTCGTCCTTCTGCTACGATCAATTCTAGCTTTGTTCCTTGTGGCAATCTTGGTGCTGCTTCGCCTTCCCGATAAGGTTTAATTATTTCACCTGTTTCTTTAACTCTAATTTCAAGAATTGTATTGACCGCTCGATCAGGCCGTTTTATAATATCCCACTCAAATTTATTGTATTTAAGTCTTCTTTCTGCCATTGCCAGTTGTATACCCCAAATTCGAGGAACTTTTTTGGTTGGAACTTTAAAGGCATTGATGGTAACATAGATCTTTCGACCTTTTTTTGCCTGAGCCTCTGGAGCTGGATCTTGTATTATAATTTCACCAGGCTCTAAGTTTTCTTGATATTGATTAGAATCAATGACCATAATATTAAAATGCCGTGCGCCTTTTAAAGCTTTTGCTTGTTCAACTGTTTTTCCGACATAAGAAGGAATCGTGACATAGGAATTATGACGAGTGAATAGGCGTAAAAACAAAAATACAAGAATTATTGTACCAATGACAATACCTAACATGCCAGCAAAATTTTTTAGAAAAATCTTACTAGATAAAAAATATTTTAGCTCTGTGAATAACCATAGAAGCCTTGATTGAAGGTTTTTCATATAGTTGATATACCTTTGATAAAAATTTGGATAATCGTTTTAATCTTATTTGCCGTGGTGCATTTAAATTTTAATACAAAAAAATCGCTTTAAAATTTTATTTGCTCACAAATATAGTAAATCAATTATAATGAATGTAATATGAATGAAGATTAAATAAATGTAAAAGATAGTTTGTTTTTAAAGCTAAGTGTGATTTACAAATACTTTTCCTACTTTTGAGGGATAAGAAATTATTCAAGCATTCGTAGTGTAATTATTTTAAAAAAAATAACCACATTACGTATATTTTACTAAAAATAGAAGATAATGAAGTTTTTTATTGATACAGCAAATCTTGATCAAATTAAGGAAGCGCGTGATTTAGGCGTTTTGGATGGTGTAACAACTAATCCATCTTTGATGGCGAAGGAAGGAATTAGTGGCGAAGCTAATATTTTGGCGCATTATTTAAAAATCTGCGAATTGGTGGATGGTGATGTAAGTGCCGAAGTTATTTCGACGGATTTTGAAGGAATGGTTCGTGAAGGCGAAAAATTAGCGACACTTCACAAGAATATCGTAGTGAAAGTACCTATGATTATGGAAGGGATAAAAGCTATTTCACATTTTACTTCCAAAGGTATTCCTACGAATTGTACATTGGTTTTTTCGCCAGGACAAGCAATTCTAGCAGCTAAAGCTGGGGCAAAATATCTTTCTCCATTTATCGGACGCGTTGACGATATTACTTGGGATGGTATGGGATTGATCGAAAACATAGTTAATATTTATACTAATTATGACTTTGATACTCAAATTTTGGCAGCTTCTGTCCGAAATTCATTACATATTGTAAAATGTGCGGAATTAGGCGTTGATGTAGTTACTTGTCCGCTTAGTGCGATTACAGGATTAGCAAAACATCCTTTAACGGATATTGGACTTGCAAAATTCTTAGCAGATCATAAAAAATCTAATGGGTAGATTTTTCATTGATGGATAAAATTAATACGTCAATTAATGGATTGTTAGAGATGAATTGTCTAACAAAAAAGCTAGTGTTTTTTGAAACACTAGCTTTTTTTTATCTTGCAGGGTCTAAAATTTATTAAATAATAAAAATGATAACCATGAAACAATCCTTATTTTATGTTTTTTTGATCTTATTAATGACTAGTTGTTTTGATGCACCAGAAAATATTGATATGAAAATGTTGCATGGTGAATGGTCAGGCGCAGCTTGGGAAATAGAAGGAGGAGACAATAGAGATGCCTCTAATGTAGGTTTTTTATTCAATGTAGATAGTACTTACACTGCTACAGCAGGCTCAGGTGGTGAAACAGGAATTTATAGAATTGATGGAGATAAATTATACACAACAGCTAAAGGAGCAGCGGAAAAAAATGTTCGTATTCTAAAAGTAAATACAGATTCTTTGATTTTTGAGATGAATCGAGTGGGGACAATTGAGACATTGATTTTGGTGAAAAAACAGTAGGACAAAGGTATGCCTTTTCCTAAATGATGAAAATAAAATAAAAAGATAGATGAAAGATATAATGGACTTAGTTGGAAGGATATTTATATCCATTATTTTTTTATATCAGGCAGTGATTAATATTTTGGAAGCTAGTGCAGCGAAAGAAGTAATGATTAATCATGGAATTGATAATCAAACGCAGTTCTTATTTTTGATGGGAATTGGGTTGATGTTGATCGGAGGACTTTCCGTTTTGGTGGGATATAGGACTAAATTAGGTGCTTTTCTCCTTCTTGTTTTCCTTATTCCAAGTACCTTGACTTATTATTTTGATTTTGATGATCAGATGAAACAACAAATGTTGTTACGAAATATCGCGATTATGGGCGGATTATTACAGCTCATGGCAAATGGAAGCGGTAAATTTAGTGTTAAACGATTATTAGCAGGAATTAGATAAAAAATATTTGACGGTAGACAACAAAATGTGTTGTTTTGTCTACCGTCAAGTGCTGGCCATTTACCGTTTTTTATATACTTTGTTACAAAAAGTAAAAAATGGAATATAATTTGCAATAGAATTAAAAGAAATGGGAGCTTTTAATAAACAAACTATTGCTCTACTATCCTCATATCAAAAATTAGGTCTAATAACCTCCATTAAATGATTTTTGATATAAACACAACTTGTCTTATTAAAGGAGTTAAATGAGTTCAATTTCATTTAATCAACTACCTACTATTGTTTGCTAAGATAACTTTATTATAAAGAATGAACCTTTTTGAGGTATTTCAAGACTATTGGAGAAACTAGCCCGTTATTTGTTATATAAACATAAAAAAAGACTATTAACTGAATTTCGATCATCACAACAAATTTAGAGATAACTATGAAGTATTTGTACTGTTGGCTGGTAGCATTATTACCTATCACACTTTGTGCCCAAGATTTTAACTCTGGGCTACTTCTAAACGACGATCAAGAAACGCCTGTTTTAGCAGATTTTGGGGCAAAATTTGATGCTGTAAAGCAGATAAAAGTTGACCTGAAACCCTATGCACCTATTCCACAAGATCAAGGCGAATTGCCTTCTTGTGTTGGTTGGTCCGTAGGTTATGGCGCTTTAACGATTATGGCGGCTCAACAACAAAAATGGGTCAATGATAACTTTATCACAGGTCAGGCATTTTCACCGCATTTTATATACAATCAATTAGTAGAAGATAAAAATTGTATGTATGCTGGTGCTTCTTTTCCTTCTGCCTTCAAATTATTAGAGAGACAAGGTATTTGTAAGAAAAAAACCTTTAATGTAGATAATGAGGAATGTTCGGTTTTGCCTAATGCATCATTGAAACAGGAGGCAAAAGAGAATAGGATAAAAGGTTATTATCAGCTTTTTATGAAAGATGCTAGTACACCAATGAAAATCCGTAAGATTAAGAAAAGTTTAGCAGAGGGTTTTCCTGTTGTGGTAGGTATGTTTTTAACACCAGATTTTAGACGTATCCGTAAAGGAGATCAATATTGGAGTCCTAAAGCAACACCTAAAAACCAATTATATCCGCATGCAATGGTGGTAGTTGGTTATAATGATATTAAAAAATCATTTGAATTGATGAATAGTTGGGGCGATCAATGGGGAAATAAAGGATTTATTTGGGTGAAATATGATGATTTTGCTAAACATTGCGTTTTGGCGTATCAATTACAATTGCCTGATGGAGAAGAAATATTGATGGATGTTGAAGAGCGTAAGCCAAGAGATCCGTTCGAGCCATTTGTAGAGGATGTAAGTGATGTAAAACACAAAGCATCTAAATCTGGAAATAAAAAGAATAGACCCAAAACAATTGAATTGCACGGAGATTTTACTTTCCAATATCCTACTGATATGGATGGAGATAAAGTGCTTTTTGAAAAAGCTGGAGTTGAACTAGTCGGTAATCATTATTCTTTAATGAAAAAAGATTGGGAACTCGGACAGATGTTTCAATTAATCGCACATAAAATTAAGAAAAACCGATTTGTCTATGTCTTTAGTTTAGATGGAGAGGATAATGTCTCATTACATTGGCCTAAAGACCTGCAAAGGAAAACGAAAGATGTAAAGAAACAAAAGTTTGGATATACAGAAAGTCCATTAATCGCTTATAAAAATGCCAAAATAATTATTCCAAGTGAAAATTCAGGCTTGCAAAAACAAGTCGAAGGTGATGATTATTTATTTGTTTTGTATTCTTATAATGTTATTGAGGATATAGATCAAGTGATGGAAACTATTCAAAATAGTAGTTCGCCAATGGAAAAACGCTTAGAAGAAGCACTCGGCGACGACTTAATACCTTATGATCAAGTCGAATTTTCTAAAACTAAGATTTCAGCTAAGACTAATGCCTCAAACGGTACGGTTTTAGGGGTAATGATAGAGTCAAAAGGTGAATAGTACTGATGTAATTTTTTTAGAATAAGAAAAGATTGGTAGTGCTTCAAAAAATGATTTGAGCATTACCAATCTTTTGTTTATTATGAAGCATACTCAACCAAGCCACAATCCAAGCAAATGAATATTAAAATTGTACCTCTCTTTATTTTTATTATTGGTTTTTTTATACAAGTAACTGGACAATCTAGTAATTCTTTAAATGAAACAAATATTGAAACTATTTCAATATTGGAGGCTTATTTTGAGCAAAATAAAGGAAAATGGAAGCCAATTGCTTCAATGATTGTGAATAATCCATTATATCCACATAGGTATTATATGCCTCCTGTCTATCATGACCTTGATAAAGATACTCCTAGAAATATACATTTATCAACAGCTTATCCACAAGTGGTTGACGTTCATATTTATACCATAGATGGTTCGGTTGATATTAATACTACGATTCAATCAGGAAATATCAGAACTATAACAGGAGATAGTTACATTATCACAGATGTTTATAATACAATTGCAAATAATGAAGGGCTAATCATAGAGGCTAGTCAGCCGATTAGAATGATGTACACTATTGAAAATAGTAGTAATGCCTGCATGATTGTCTCGAAAGGGAAAGCGGCATTAGGGAATGAGTTTTGGATAAGAACGCAAACAAATACTATTGTTGATTTCTTAGAAAATGAGGTGCATTTTGCGGCGGTAATGGCTACTGAAAATGGAACTCAGGTCGATTTTAATAATAATGGTAATCAATTAAAAGGATTCGGTAGTTCTACTCATAGTGTGATCCTAAATACAGGAGAAACTTTTATGATATTGCCAGAAGAAACTGATAGCAGTGCTTTTGATGGATTAAAAATAACTGCTAATAAACCTATTGTAGTTAATGCAGGAGAAACTCATGTTGGAATTAATGGAGCAAATAATTTTAGAGAAGGCGGAATGACGCAATTATTACCTGTTTCAAAACTGGGAAAAGAATATATAATTTCGAGATCTCAATCAACTGGTAATACTTCTGATTTTGCATTAATCCTTGCTACTGAAGATAATACGAATGTTTATATTAATGGAGGAAGTTCAGTCGCTAGTCTCAATAAAGGAGAACATTATCAATTGACATTAACTGGTGATGCAGGCGATCCTTATTATATTGAAACAGACAAAAAAGCCGCTGTATATCATTATGCTGGTGTATTCAAAAAAGAAATAGGTTTGGCGCAAGTGCCTTCAATTGATGTGAGTGGCGGCTTGAAATATACTGAATTTTCACAAACAACCTATGAAGATAATGTTGTGTATGTCATTATTGAAAATTCAGGATTGGCTTCTTTAAAACTAAATGGAATAGATTATAATACAATACCCAATGTCGTAGTAAATACAGTGATTGGAAAACCTAATTGGAGATTGGTTTATTTTGATAAAACAACCTTTGCAGCTGGTATAAATAATATTAGAGCAGACCAGCCTTTTCACCTCGCTTTTATCGCAAGCCAAAAATCATCTGGAGCTTTTGGTAGTACTTTTTATGACTTTTTGACGGAGTATAATAGCTTAGTTAATATTATAGATCCTAATAATCCATTAGCTTATTCCTCTTCTTTTATTGCTGATACGATTGGAAGTAATATAAGTTCAACTTATCCATTAAATATAGAATCGGCAGTTGGAAGCAATTCTATACAAAGTGCTGTGGCTGATCATGGTAGTGCGTCTTTTGTAGGATCAACTTTGAATTATACTGCACCAGCTAATTATTGCGGGTTAGATACAGTTAATATTGTTGTTCAAGATGGTAATGGTAATACGGGTGATGCTATTATTAGATTCAATGTGGACGACCGTCCTATTGCGGTTAATGATAGTTTTACTAACACTGGAACAAGTCAAACCTTAGATGTTCTTGATCTCGGAATAGCGGATTATGATCCTGCTTCTTGTGATATGGTTCATTTGGTGAGTGCAGGTACAAATGGTTTAGATGCAGCAACAGAGCAAGGCGGAACAGTTAGTATTAATGATAATGGGACGCTCAATGATCCATCTGATGATTTTATTGATTATACACCTAATGGTGTTAATATTGATAGTTTTCAATATGTGATTAGTGATCTCGGTGGTAATTTAGATACAGGAGTTGCTTATCTATTTTTGTCTGCTGAAATTTGTGGAAATAATGTTGATGACGATGGTAATGGCTTAACGGATTGCGATGATGCTAGTTGTGGTTCAATGTTCATTAGTGCTGTTTCGAATCATGTTACAACTTGTAATGGTTCGGATGGAACAATCACGCTCACAGCATCAGGAGGAAATGGAACAGGTTATGAATATTCACGAGATAATGGTGCGACTTGGCAAAGCTCGAATAGTTTTGCTGGTTTGTCTGCTGGGTTGAACAATATAGCCGTCAGAAATGCTGGCGACGATTCTTGTCCATTGCTTTATGCTGAAAATCCTGTCGGTATTGTAGCACCTTCTACAACCGTGATTTCTGAAATTATTATTGATAGTATTAGTACAAATAATGACGATGCAAGCCTAACTATTAATGCTTATTCTCCAACTGATTGTGATTGTGTAGAAGACCTAAAAGAAGTAACAGTTAGGTACAATGGACCAAATGGTGTGAATATTAATGTATTTGATGAGAATCAGAATTTATTAGGTGCTTTACCAAACTCCGTCAATGCTGGCGATATTCTGATCATCAAAGCGACTGACTTTAGTGAGAATGAGTTTGAAGATAAAATGTATTTAGCAGTTGCAGGTTCTGGCAATCGCCGAGAGATTATAACCGATTGTAGTGTTAATATTATTGGTAATAATTATGGGGAATTTAAGGTTTTAGCTTATTTAGATGAAGATGCTAATCGTTGTAACGCGTCATTTATTACACCGAATAATAATTGCGCGGCTAATAAAAAAGAGGTTATTGTAAGATATTGGGGGCCAGATAATGCAACAGCAGATATCAAAGATGGCTATCATAATACTATTGGTCAACGAACCAACATTAATAATGGTGATACGCTTCATATAAAAGCAAGTGATTATGGTCAAGCTAATTTTAAGGATCATATTCATTTTATCACAGCATTGCAAGATAGCCGATTAGAAATGAAATGTGGTCAAGAAGTGATTGGGAAGTTAGTCAAAGAATTTTACCTAGTAGGATTTACAGATGTGAATAATAATATTTGGTCAGAAGTCATCTCTGATAGTTTACTACAATACTCTATGGATGATGGAATAACTTTTCAATATGATAATAAATTCTCGAATCTCGCCACAGGACACTATAATGATGATATAAAAGTTCAGACTACAGGAACGAGTTGTCAGACGAGTCAATCGGTTGATTTTAATGTAGTTAATATTCCAACATTTGCCAGTATTAATAAAATAAAAGCAACTTGCGCGAATAATGATGGTACACTTAAACTTAATCCAACTGACAATAATGCTTATTTATATACTATTGATGATGGAACAACTTGGTGGCCAGATAGTATTTTTACTAATCTAGCAGGAGGTGCTTATAATCTGAAAATGAGTTCTTTAGATACAATGAATATTGTACCTTATGGGTTCAATCCTGTGTCTTTATTTGTTAATACAGAAAGCGATTCGCTAGCTTTAGTTGATTTATATAATAATAATGGCGGTTCAAGCTGGACATATGGCACGACTAATTACAATTGGCAAACTTTCATTTATGGCAATCCAAATATTAATATTCCAAATGCAGGAACAGCTTGGAATTTTGGTAATAATATAGATACTTGGCATGGTGTGGAGGTTGATGGAAATGGTTGTGTGACTGGTTTGCAATTGGTTAATGTTGGAGCAACTGGTACTTTACCTGACCTTAATTTACAAAGTTTAACGACTTTAGTCTTACAAGGAAATTCGCTTAACGGCAATTTAACTGATTTAACTCATATGCCGAATTTGGCTCATCTTAATTTGATTAATAATGACTTTACAGGAGGAGTTCCTAATTTCAGTAATTTGCCTAATCTGATTTTATTAGAATTGGATAATAACCAATTCTCTAGCTTACCTAACTTTTCTAATTTGCACAATCTGCGTGAATTGGATGCTGATGGAAATAATTTAACGGGTAATCTTCCTGACTTCGTTTCTTTTGGCAAACTAGAACGGTTTGATTTAGATAATAATCAAATTACAGGTGCTTTACCTGATTTTACTAATATGCCATTATTGCAAGAATTTTTTATTCATGATAATTTATTAGATGGCACGATCCCCGATTTCTCAGATAATTTAACTAATCTTAAAGATTTTCAAATAGAACGAAATTTACTCACTTTTGAAGATGTCGAAGCTAGCATCAGCGCGAATAGTGCATTAATTACAAGTAATGTAGTACAAGGAAATGATAATTTTGTGTACGCGCCTCAAATTAATTTTGGTACGGCTGATACTGTTACCGTTAACCCTGGAGATAATTACACGATTGATTTAGGCATTGATGGAGGTGTGACAACTAGCACTTATCAATGGTTTTTGAATGGTGCATTAAAACAAACGACTTCTACAAATGCTTTAACTTTATCTAATATTACAATTGCTGATACAGGAAATTATACCGTTGTTGTGACCAATAGTATTGTAACAGGCTTGACATTGAATAGTGCATCTCATCGAGTGGCTTTTAACTTAGTTGAAATTTGTGGCAATAGTATAGACGATGATTTGGATGGTTTAATAGATGGTCAAGATCCAGATTGTCCAAGTACCTCCTTGGGAACGGAGGCTTTATCTGGAAATACTTATTATATGCCAAGTATTTGGAGACATGATTCTAGAGTAGCACCAAGTTATCTTCGAATAACGACAGAGGCAGATAGTGCCAAGCTTCAAATGGCAACCCGAAATGGATTAGGTTATAATCAATCGGCAGTAATTACTAAAAATTCGCCATTTGAAGACCTTTTAAACTCGCCTCTATCAAGAGTTGTGAAAACGCCCTTAGCAAGTAGAGGAGTGATTATCGAATCAGATAGACCTATTCAAGCGTATTATTCAATGGAAAATGTTACAAATGGCGCATTGATTACTTTGAAAGGAAAAGCTGGTTTAGGATATGCCTTTAGAGCGTTAACTTTACCGCGTTCTTTTATTAATCGCTCGTTGAATGAATTACATTTTGTAAGTGTCATGGCTTCACAAGACGGAACAACCGTTACTTTTAATAATGGAACAAAACATTTTCATAATGAAGCAAATAGTACTTTTACTGTTACTGTCGATTCGGGCAGAGTAGTCATGATGCAGCCAACAGATGCAGATGTCTTTTTTGATGGGTTATTAATCACTGCTGATAAACCAATTACGGTAAATGTCGGTGATACTCATACTGAATTAGCACCTGGAACTTTTGAAGATGCCTCTATGGAACAGCTTATTCCTATTCGTGAGATAGGCAAAGAATATGTCATTACAAGAGGAACAGCAACAGCTAATACCGCAGATTTTGCCGTAGTCGTTGGCGTAGAAAACGGCACAGATATTTTTATAAATGGAACATTAACAGGTACAGTAAATGCAGGCGAAAGACTAGAATTTAATCTACAAGGTAGCGCAGGAATACCATATCATATTGAAACAATAAAACCAGCTTATTTATATCATTTCTCTGGATTACATGGCGATGAAATTGATATGACTGTTGTGCCTCCAATTGATCGAACAATAGGAAGCCGATACATTAAGTTTTCAAAGTTATTTCCAAATGATAATAATATTTCAATCATTATTCCTAATTCAGGTTTAGCATCTTTGAAATTAAATAATCAAGATTATACCACTTTTACAACACCTCAAACTATTACAAATAATACAACTCATTCTGTTGTTTATTTTAATAATAGTAACCTATCAACAGATAATATCATTCAATCTGATGTGCGTTTTCATGCAGCTTACAGAGGTACTGCTGGTACTTTAACTGGACTTTATTCCTTTATTTCAGGTTTTAATGGTGTTGATATTTTAGATCCAACTACTTCACAACCGACTCATTATTATTCTGCTGCGGCACTTAGTTCTGGTGCAAATACTAGTCATGTAATAGCTGCAACTAGTAGTGATGGTGTGCATAATATTGTAGGCGTGAGTGGTGCAGTAGGAACAGTTTCATTTTCTGGAATGACATTAGATTATACTGCTCCTGATGATTTTTGTGGAGCGGATGATATGACCGTTACTGTACAAAATGGAGCTGGAGAATTAGGAGAGGTAACGGTTTCATTTTTAGTAAATGGAACGGTAGAGGAGGATTCTTTAGCGTTAGTCAATTTATATAATAATAATGGTGGAACAGGATGGAATTATACAACTTCGACTTATTCTAATCAAACACATTCATTAGGCAATGCCACGATTAACGTTCCAAATGTCGGTAATCCTTGGTTGACTAATCAGCCTTTTAGTACTTGGCACGGTATAACTGTAAATTCAAGCGGCTGTGTCCAAAAATTAGAATTGCCTAATGTAAATATGACAGGTGCTTTGCCTGATCTTGATTTGAGTAGCGCGAAATTAGTTGTTATTCGAGATAATAATTTGAGTGGAACAATTCCAGATTTTAGCGAAATGGAGATTTTAGAGCAATTGACTTTAATTAGTAATAATCTTAATGGCGCTATTCCAAATTTCACAAAACTGACTAATTTACGATTATTAGAATTAGATAATAATCTATTAACTACACTTCCAAACTTTAGTGCTTTAGATAGTTTGGTCGAATTGGATGTGGATAATAATAATTTGGCTGGTTCTATTCCAGATTTTGTAGGAATACCGAATTTGAAATTTATTGATTTAGATTTTAATGAATTTGATGGTGCTGTTCCAGATTTTACCAACTTGCCTAAGTTGGAATATATGTTTTTTGAAAAAAATAATCTAGATGCGCCGTTACCTGATTTCTCAGATAATTTACCGAATTTAAAATTAATTTGGGCGGATAATAATAATTATACTTTTGAAGACCTTGAACCTTCTTTTGTTAATAATAGTAATATTATTGCTACAAATGGTTCTATCCCTAATTATGAAGAAAATCGAATTAGCCCGCAAAAAATACTTGGAGCTGATATAACGGTTTATGTGCATTTGGGCGGAAGCCATACTATCGACATGGGTATTGATGAAAATGTAACTACAAGTACTTATGCTTGGACATTGAACGGGGCTTTCTTAACGAATACAACAACAAATCAACTAGTTTTAAATAATATAACTGCTGCCGATACAGGCAATTATAGTGTAACGATTACCAATAGTGTTGTCACAGGTTTAACCTTAGATGCTGGTGAAAATTATCGAATTACTTTCTATGATACGGAGATTTGTGGTAATACGCTTGATGATGATGGCGATGGACAAATAGATTGTGCTGATAGCGATTGTGGGCCATCAATTATGAATGTTAATTCTAATAGTGTTTCTGATTGTGGTAGCTCAGATGGTTCAATCGAAATTACAGCGACATTAGGAAAAGGCAGTTACGAATATTCCATTGATAATGGCGCAACTTGGCAAAGTTCTCATATATTTAATGGATTAACAGCCAATAGCTATAATATTATAGTTAGAAATGCAATAGATAATTCTTGCCCTATTGCTTATAGTAGTAATCCAGTGATTTTGACAGAGCCTGATATTTCGGTTACTGTCTCAAAAGTTGATCCATCTGGTTGTACTACAAATGATGGAAGTATCACAATTACCGCTTCTAATAGCAGCGGAACTTATGAATATTCCATTGATAATGGCTCAAATTGGTCAACTTCTAATATCTTTTCTAATCAAGTAGGTGCGGTTTATAATGTCAAGGTTAGGAATGCTTCCAATGGTTCTTGTGAAATTGCTTATAGTAGTAATCCTGTGATTTTAGCTCCTGCACAAATTACTTTCCTTTCTGCTACAAGTGTACATTCAACAACTTGCACGAGTAATGATGGAGAAATTAACCTATTTGCAACAGGTGGAATTGGAACTTATTTATATAGTATTGATAATGGCGAACATTGGCAAACTAGTGATAATTTCACAGGTTTAGCAATAGGTGTTTATTATCCAAAAGTGAAAAATACGGATGGTAGTTGTGAAACAAATGGAGGAATTGTTAATAAAACAGTTACTTCACCTAACTCGCCTAATGTATTTTTAGCAACTGGAACGAATATGTCCGATTGTTCGATTGATAATGGCGAAATTAGCATTACAGGATCGGGCGGTTCTGGTGCTTACGAATATTCAATTGATAGTGGTGCGACTTGGCAAACGAATAATGTTTACTCCAATTTGACAGCAGGTAATTATCATATTTATATTAGAAATGATGATGGATCTTGTGCTATGCCATCTTTATCTAATCCAACTATTATTAACTCTCCAACTCCTTTTCCTACCATCTCAACCGTTACAACAACAGCCCCGACGGATTGTAATGCACCAGATGGAACAATTGTAATTACCGCAACAGGCGGAACAAACTCTTACGAATATTCGATTGATAGCGGAATGAGTTGGACAACTAATAATACATTTAATACCTCAGTCGGTTCATATCATGTTTTTGTAAGAAATACAGATCTTTCTTGTCCTCGAATATATGAAAACAATCCAGTAATTATTGCTGCACCAAGATCACAAGACTCTTTAGTTTTAGTCGATTTTTATAATAATCTAGGCGGTGCTGGCTGGACATTTACCACAACAACTTACGATAATCTAGGCACAACTTCACCAATACCAAATGCAGGTACAAACTGGAATTTTACACAACCAATCGACACTTGGCATGGTGTAGAAATCAATAATCTAGGTTGTGTTGAGGGTTTGATTTTACCTAATAATAATCTTACAGGTACAATGCCTAACTTGGGGCTAAGTGGTTTGAAATCGCTATTCCTCGAACAAAATACTTTATCAGGCAATGTTCCTAATTTTATAGATATGCCTAGTTTGGAAGTGTTGCATTTACATGAAAATTTATTAAGTGGAAGTATTCCGAATTTTAGTTCTCTTGATTCCTTGAAGAATTTAAAATTATCTAGCAATCAACTCAATGGTGCTATTCCAAATTTCACTGACTTTCCGAACTTAGAAGTATTACAATTAGATAATAATAGTTTTGCTAATGTTATTCCTGATTTCAATCTGCCTCAGTTGAAAAAATTGGAACTTAATAATAACGAAATCAATGGTGCAATACCAGATTTTACTAATATGCCTAATGTTGAAGTCCTTCGATTGAGTAGCAATAATTTAACAGGAGTTGTACCAGATTTATCTAATAATTTATCATTACTAAGAGATTTAGAAATTGAAAATAATACTTTCACCTTCCAGCATTTGACCTTAAATTATAGTGCTAATAATGCTCATATTCTAACTAATGCACAAACTGGATCGGATACTTATAGTTATGCACCTCAAAGCAAATTTGGAACACCGACTACAACAGAAGTGAGTGTCGGAGGTAATCATACGATTAGTTTAAGCATTGACGGAAGTATCACAACAAGCACTTATCAATGGAAACGGAACGGAATTCCGATACAAACTACAACAACGAATGAACTGGTGTTAAATAACATAGCAATCGGAGATACAGGTATTTATACAGTTGAAGTGACGAATAGTGTTGTGCCTGGTTTGACGCTTTATAGTCGAGATTTCCAAGTTTCATTCTATGCCAATGATATTTGTGGAAATACGCTAGATGATGATGGTGATGGGAATATTGATTGTGATGATAATGATTGTGCGCCTTCCATTTTTGATGTAAGTTCAGCCGACGAAACAGGGTGTAATACCTTTGATGGAACAATCACTATTAATGGAATAGATGGCAGTGGTACGTATCAATACTCGATTGATAATGGTACAACTTGGCAAGTCAGTAATGTTTTTACAGGTTTAGCAGGTGGTTCTTATAATTGTATGATTAGAAATGCAGCGGATAGTACTTGCCCGAAAGCTTATGTTTCTAACCCTGTTGGAATTACTTCTACGGCACCTGTTGTATTAGATGCTGTGACAACACCTGCTATGAGTTGTGGGCTTTCGAATGGTACGATCTCTATTTCTGTAACAGGTGGAACAGGCAATTATGAATATGCCGTTATTGGTGGAAATAGTAATGGAAGTTGGGAAACATCGAATTATTTTACTGGACTTGAAAGTGGTTCTTATAATATTATGGTTAGAAATTCAAATGGAACTTGTCCAGTGAATTATACGAATAACCCAGTTATAATAACTGTTGATAACTCAAGTGATTCACTTGCATTAGTTGATATTTATAATAATAATAACGGTGTTAATTGGACTTATACCGCGACAAATTATCAATATTTAAATCTAACTATTCCAGTTCCAAATGCTGGAACACCTTGGGATTTAGCAACACCTTTTAGCACTTGGCACGGGGTGGAAACGGATGCATCGGGTTGTGTAACGAATGTGGTATTGAACAATAATAACTTAACAGGTACTATAACTAATCCTAGTTTACCAAGATTAGAAGGCTTGTTTATGGCATATAACAATTTGACAGGATCTCTTCCTGATTTGTCTACAACACCAAATTTAAAATACCTTAACTTTGGAGATAATCAATTTTCTAGTACTATTCCAGATTTTAATTTGCCTGATTTGGTTGAATTGGATTTGGATAATAATCAATTGAGTGGTTCAGTTCCGAATTTTAATAATTTACTATTATTAGAAAAATTGGATTTAGATAGAAATATGTTATCTGGTATTCTTCCGAATTTTGCTACTAATTTACCATCATTAAATGATTTAGAAATCAATAATAATGGTTTTACATTATCTAGTTTATTACCGAATTATTCTGCTAATCTAGCTTTGATTAATGGAAATGTACAAAATGCACAAGACGGATTTGTTTATTCTGTCCAAGATACAATTTTTGGAATTACGGATTCTATGGTCATTGTGCCTTCGGGCGGAAGTAATATTACTATTGATTTAGCGGTTGATAATTCTGTGACAAGCAATAAATATTATTGGTATAAAGATGGTGTACTAATAGATTCTACGACTACACCTTCTTATACGATTGCAGGTTTTTCTGCTAGTGATATTGGGACTTATTCAGCTAGGGTAACCAATTCAATTATTACAGATATTGAACTCTTTAGTCCTAATTTTGCCATGTCATTTGTAGCAGGAGAGATTTGTGGTAATAATATTGATGATGATGGAGATGGATTAATTGATGATCTAGATCCAGATTGTTCTGTGGAATCCGCTGATTTGACTTGTACTGGAACAATCAAATATTATATGCCAACAATTTGGCGACAACATAGTCAGGATAGCCCGCGAAAACTCATAATGACAACAGCCTATTCACAAGCTAATGTCAATATTCGAACCGCAGATAATTCGTTTAATTTGGATACAATGGTGGTTGCAGGAAATGAAACGGTTCTTATACCTGCTGCTATTGTTATATCTAATGATACTAATCAGATAGAAAGTGATGCAGGTTTAATTATTGAATCGGATGTGCCAATTACTTTTTATTATATCAATCAAAACCCATTTAATGGATTAACCGTTCTAGCCAAAGGACATCAAGCATTAGGAAAAGCCTTTAGAATAGCGACACAAACCAGAACGGATATTGACGAAGCTGACGAAGAATTACATTATGTTTCTGTTATGGCATCTGAAGATAATACGGTCATTACTTTTGATAATGGTATTAAAAGCTTCAAACATCGAACGGCAACAACCGAAACCGTTACATTACAAGCAGGTCAGACTTATATGATGTTGCCACAAAATGTAGATAAATTTTTCGCTGGCTTATTAATCACCGCAACTAAGCCAATAACTGTTAACGCTGGAAGCCAACATACAAAAGTACCTGGTACGCCAAATTGGGATGGAAGTACTTTACAAGCTTTACCTGTTAATCATTTAGGTAAAGAACATATCGTTATGCGTGGAAATAGTACCGCATCTTTTGCTGATTATGTGGTTATCGTTGGAGTTGAAAACAATACGGATATTTTTATTAATGGAAATGGAACTGCTGCGGCAACAATTAACGCAGGAGAATATTATGAGTTCGATATATCAGGTACTATTGGTATTCCTTATTATATCACTACTTCCGAAAAAGCAGCGGTTTATCATGTAGCTGGTGTTTATGGTGGAGAGGTTGGTATGACGCAAGTTCCGCCAATTGATGAAGAAACAGGCAGTCGTTTTGCTTCATTTGATAAATATGACGATGCAGTAAATATCGCTTATGTGGTTATGCCTACCGCTGATTTATCTACCTTGAAACTGAATGGACAGCCTTATACGAATGGTACAGTTTATACAAATGCGGTCACTGGATCATCAGTACCTTATACTATTGTGCGATTTCATAGTAGTAATTTTCCTCATTCTATTGTTTATAATTTGAGTGCAGATAAACCATTTTTAGCCGCTTGGATGTTTGGAGAAAGTGGAGGAGAAGGAGGTTATACTTTCTTGAATGGTTTTGATGCAGCAGTTGATGTATTAGATCCATTAACTTTGATGCCAACTACACATTATCGAATGGATACAGTAGAAGGAGGTTCATCAACTAATCATACTGTATTGATTGAAAGTTCTAGCACGTCTAATACTATTTCTAGTACATCGTATAGTGGAAGTGGAAGTGTCTCTGTTAGTGGAAATACGATTACTTATGTCGCACCGACTGGATTTTGTGGTGTAGATAATTTCCGTATTACAGTTCAAAATGGCTTAGGAAGAACTTCACAATCTTGCATTAGTGTTTTAGTCAATAGTGCGCCTGTTGCGACAGATGATGTTTTTTCCTATGCAATAGGAACAAATAATTTGGATGTTTTACATGAAGGTACAGCGGATGCAGATCCATTACCTTGTGATTCTATTTATTTATTAAGTGTCGGAACAGATGGCATTGATGGGGCAACTAATAACGGCGGAACAGTCACAATTAACAGAAATGGCACGCCTAATATTTATTCTGATGATTATGTAGAAGCAACTCCAACAGGTGGAAATGATGCGTTTTATTACATCATTCGAGATATTTATGGCGCGGAAGATACAGCATTAGTTACTTTAAATTTAACACCAGAAATTTGTGGAAATGGAATTGATGATGATGGAGATGGATTAAAGGATGATTTAGATCCAGATTGCTCTGCTTCAGTGGTAGATTTGAATTGTGATGGAAAATATAGGTATTATATGCCTACTACTTGGCGACAACATGACCAAGATTTTCCTAGAAGTTTTTATATTACTACGGCTTATCCACAGGCTAATGTTAATTTAAGAACGGCTAATAATTCATTGAATCTAGATACTGTTGTGTATAGTGGAGATGTTACAATTATAGGTGCTTATACGCCGACTACAGTAGTAAGTAATACCATTAATGCAAAACAAAGTGATCGAGGAGTCATTATTACTTCTGATGCGCCAATATTTGTTCATTACGAACAAAAAGCAGTTGAAAATGGTGTGTTAATACAAGCTAAAGGATACAACGCTTTAGGGAAATCTTTCCGTGTTGCGACGCAAACGAAAACTAATATTAGTAGCTCGACAGATCAGTTGCATTTTGCATCAGTTATAGCATCCGAGGATAATACTGTTGTTAAATTTGATAATGGAACAAAACAATTTAGAAATTTAGCAGCTACAACACAAACCATTACACTCGCTGAAGGAGAGACGTTTATGGTACAACCAACCGATACAGATAAATTTTTCGCAGGTTTATTGATTACATCTGATAAGCCGATTACTGTAAATTCAGGTACTCAGTATACAGGAATACCAGGAACTACTAACCTTGAAGGAAGTGGCTCGCAAATTAATCCTATTCACTCGTTAGGAAAAGAATATATCATATCAAGAGGAGCTTCTACTGCTACTCTTGGCGATTACGCAATCATTTTAGGTATTGAAAATGGGACAGAAGTTTATGCAGATGGTGTATTGAGATCAACTATTAATGCAGGAGATTACTGTGAGGTCGGATTAACAGGAAGTCGTGGGAAACCATGCTATATTAATACCTCGAAAGTCGCGGATGTATATCATGTTACAGGGATTATACAATCGAATGTTGGTATGACACAAGTCCCGCCGATTGATCGAGGTTTTGGTACAAGAAGCATTACATTCAATAAGGATGGATTAGGAGAAGACAATGCTTATGTCGTGATTAAGGATGTAGATTTACCTAGTTTAAAAATTAATGGACAGCCTTATACAAATTATTCGCCACTTGTCGCAAATGTTCCCAATAAACCTGATTATGAATTAGTTTATTTTCTGAATAGTACGTTTTCTAGTACGACACAATTTACTTTTGAAGCAGATGAGCCTTTCTTAATGGCTTGGACGGTAGGAGATACAGGGGGTAAAGGTTGGTATGGATTTTTGAATGCGAATGATGGTTTAATTGATGTGATTGATACGACAACTATGCTTCCAATTACCTATTATATTGTCGATACTATTCCTTCTGGCACAGCACTGAATCATCAATTGATGATCGAAAGTAATAATTCGCCAATGACAATGACAATTACTGCACAAGGCGCAGGAACGGCAATTGTAGGAAGTGGAAATTCGATTGATTATACTGCTCCAGCTAATTATTGTGGAATGGATATTTTTCAAGTAATGATTGAAGATGGTTCGGGAGCAAAAACAAAAGTTTGTCTTGGTGTTTTGATCAATGACGCGCCAATTGCGGTTGATGATGTCTTTAATTATACTAGTGGTGCTCAAGTTTTGGATGTCCTCAATCATGGCACGCCCGATAATGATCCTATTTCATGTGATTCTATTCAAATCATTAGTGTCGGAATAGATGGAACTGGAGGCATGACAAGTAACGGTGGATTAGTTGTTGTTAATGATAAAAACACGCCTAATGTTTACAGCGATGATGAAATAGAATTAACGCCCGCAGGTGGAAATGACCAATTTTATTACATTATTCAAGATAGTTATGGGGCAAGAGATACGGCTTTAGTAACATTAATACAAGCCGCTGAAATTTGTGGTAATAATATAGATGATGATGGAGATGGATTAACGGATAGTTTGGATATTGATTGTCATAATCAACCAGTTGAGATAAATTGTACAAATAATTATACTTATTATTTATCGTCAGTATGGCACGATGTATCTCATGATGATCCTCGAAAATTACATATGACAACGGCTTATCCAACCGCTAATGTCAATATTAAAAACAAAGATAATAGTATCAATATTAATACGACTGTTTCTGCTGGAACGCCAACTTCATTAAATGTTACGAGCTACATATTAACAGGAGATTTGAATCAAATCGAAAGCAACGAAGGTATTATTATTACTTCGGATGTACCGATTGATGCGTATTTTAGTATCGAATTTCATTCAAGTGCTTTAGCACTTCCTATTAAAGGAAATAGCGCATTAGGAAAAGCCTTTAGAGTAACAACTCCAACCAAAACGACTGTTAATGCAGGAAATGAAGAATTGCATTTTGTATCCGTAATGGCTACAGAAGACATGACAGCTATTACTTTTAATAATGGGAGTAAAATCCTTAAAGGAGAAAGCACTTCAACTAAAGAAATTACGCTTAATCAAGGAGAAACCTATATGGTTCAGCCAATGGATGTAGATCAGTTTTTTGCTGGATTATTGATCACAGCTAATAAACCTATTACGGTTAATGCTGGACATTCTAATACAGGAATACCAAACACAGGAACGCCAGAAGATTCTGATAGTGGAGCAGATCAAATTATGCCTGTGACTTGGGCAGGTAAGGAATACCTGCTTTTCAGAGGAAGTAGTCAAGCTAATGATGCAGATTATGGGATCGTTACAGCAATCGAAAATGGCACAGAAATTTTTGTCAATAATGTTTCCGTAGCAACTATTAATGCAGGAAGTTATTACGAAGTTGATTTAAGTGGTAGTGCCTTAACGCCTTATTACATCACAACTTCTAAACAAGCGTACCTCAATCATGTCTCAGGAGTTGGAAGTGGTTCAGTCGGATATACTTCGATTCCTCCATTAGATAGAAATGTTGGTGCGAAACGTGCAGCTATAAAAGAATATACACCCCGACCTGATTATGCTTATGTTGTTATTAAAGATATAGGTTTGTCTTCATTGAAATTTAGAGGAACAAATTATACAACTTATGGAAGCCCAACATCAATTTCTTATAAGCCTGGTTATTCGATTGTTTTATTTGCAGGAACGGATTTTATAACAGGTATTAATGAAATTGAATCGGATGAACCATTCCATGTAGGTTGGTTATTTGGAAATAGCATTAATGAAGGCGGCTTTTCTTATTTGAGTGGCTTTAGTAATCCGATAGCGGTATTCGATACGACCCATAATGTAGCAGTTCAATATTATCAAATACAAGATACAGTTGGAATTGGACAAGGTTTATCTCACACTATTTCTGCAGCTAGTGTAGCTGGAGGTGAGATCATTATGAATAATATTATACAAGGAAATGGTGTAGTTATTCCTAGTGGCACAACCTTGAATTATACTGCTCCTTCGGATTATTGTGGTATAGATCAATTTAAAATAACCGTTCAAAATACAGCAGGAGATGAAACACAGGTTTGTTTAAGTGTTTTTGTTAATGATGCACCTGTGGCTTCTGATGATGCCTTTACTTATTTTGGAGGTATTCCAGATCAAAGTTTTGATGTACTTCATGAAGGTGTTGCAGATGCTGATCCTGCTACTTGTGATTTTATTCAAATCATGAGTGTCGGAAGTGAAGGAACAAATAATAGTACGAGCCAAGGCGGAACATTATCTATTAATGATAATGGAACAACAGGTGATTTCACGGATGATTATATTCAATTTACGCCATCGGCTAGTCAAGTTGGAGAAGATACATTTTATTATGTTATTCAAGATCAATATGGCGTAAAAGATACCGCACAGGTTATATTGAATGAAGGTGTAGAGATTTGTGGAAATGGAATGGATGATGATAATGATGGTTTAATTGATAGTTATGATCCAGATTGTCCAGATTTTCCTCAAGTACAATATGTGGGTAGTAATAGATATTATTTACCATCTATTTGGAAAGATGCAGATAGGTCAACGCCAGCTTATTTATTAATCACAACTTCTTATGCTACCGCTAATGTATCTATTTCAACTAAAGATAACTTATTGCTAGATACAGTAGTTCATGCAGGAACACCGACAGAAATTTTAACAACTCAAGTACAATCTCAAGTAGTTAATCTAAAAGAATCAAATACAGGATTTATCATCAATTCTGATGCACCAATACAGATATATTATATCATAGATCACGGAAGTAATTCAAACATTACTACCTTAAAAGGAAGTGATGCATTAGGTCATTCGTTTAGAGCTATGAGTTTGCCACGAACGGAGATTAATGCGCCTCATGATCAATTACATTTTGCGGCAGTTATGGCTACTCAAGATGGTACAACTGTTACTTTTGATAATAATGGAAAAGGTTTTAGAAATGGTTCAAGTATTACACCAACTGATCCTTATGTTGTAACGATTGATTCTGGCGAAACATTTATGGTTCAACCTAAAGATGCGGATTTGTTTTTTGGTGGATTACTAATTACAGCAGATAAACCGATAGCGGTAAATTCAGGAAATCAACATACTAAAATAGTAAATACTAATAATAAAGATGGAGGAGTAGATCAGTTAGTTCCTATTCGCCTTTTGGGCAATGAATATATTATTGCACGAGGTAGTAGCACTGAAAATATAGCGGACTTTGGTGTTGTCGTTGCAGTTGAAAATAATACAGAAATATTTATCAATGGAGGAAGTTCTCCTGTTGCTACAATTAATGCAGGAGAGTATTACGAAATTGATATTAGTGGAACAACAGGAACACCATACTATATTAATACTTCTAAAAACGCTTACCTATATCATTTTTCTGGACAACAACAGGGAGAAATAGGAATGGCGATAGTACCACCAATTGCTAATTGCATCGGAAGTAGAAGGATAGAATTTTCAAAATTTAATAGCAACAATATTGCTTATTTGGTCATTCCTACATCAGGAGTATCTTCTTTGAGTTTTCAAGGTTTATCTCCAAATTCAGCCGTAGGCGTACCAGGAACTAATTATTCCTTAATTTATTTCGATGACTCTGATATTTCTTCATCAGTTACTAATATTGTAGAAGCCAATGTTCCATTCTTGTTTGGAATTATGACAGGAACTAACTCATCAGGGGCTTATGGGTTTTTGTCTAGTTTTGGTAGAATGAAGATCCTTGATCCAGTTTCTTTAGCTCCTTCAACTTACTATACCGCAGATACAATTGGAGAAAATGCGACACTCAATCATCCTATTATTGCCGAAAGTTGCGCTGGCCCTCATAATATAGTTGGAGTATCTGGAGGTACAGGAAGTTTTAGTTTTACAGATTCTACTTTAATTTATAATGCTTCATCTGGTTTTTGTGGAATGGATGAGGCTATTGTAACTATACAAAATAGTCTAGGTCATCAAGAACAGGTAACCGTTGCAGTATTGGTCAATGAAGCACCAATCGCTTCCAATGATGTATTCTCATATATTCCAAATGTGAATAATCAGATGATTGATGTTCTTAATATTGGTACGCCAGATATGGATCCAATTTCTTGTGATACAATTACTTTAATCAGCGGAGGAAGTGATGGCGCAAATGGAAATACTGTTGGTGGTGGTAGTGTAAATGTTAATAATAACGGTACACTAAATGACTTTTCAGATGATTATATTGTTTATACTCCATTGAATGGTTTTACAGGATTAGATACTTTTTATTATATCATTAGAGATTTATATGGCGCTTTAGATACCGCTTATGTTTCGCTTATTTTAGGCCCAGAGATTTGTGGTAATAATATTGATGATGATGGAGATGGCGCAACGGATTGTGATGATTCTGATTGTGGACCTAGTATCACAAGTGCTACACCCGTTGATGGAACGGATTGTAACTTGGATGATGGTTCGATTATCATTGTAGGCGCAGATGGCTCAACATCTTATGAATATTCTGTTGATAGTGGTGTGAGTTGGCTCTTAACGGATACAATAACAGGACTAGCGACAGGAAATTATAATGTATTTATCAGAAACGCTGATGGTTCTTGCCCAATTGAATATGGAAGTAACCCTGTATCAGTAAATGGTTTTGTCTCTCCTGTGATCGATAGTGTTACTTTTATTGACCCAACAGGTTGTGGAGAAAATACAAATGGCTCTCTTACTCTTCATGCTTCGGGCGGACAAGGGACTTATCAGTACGCTATAACTGGAGGTACTTGGGGAAGTACTAATACCTTTACGGATTTAGCTGGTGGGGCTGCCTATAATTTAGGGGTGAGAAATATAGATGGCTCTTGTACTGTAGTTACGCCAAATCCAATCGCTTTGTTTGATCAACCTATTTTGCAAAATACTAATACAACAGCATTGTCTGCTTGTGGAGCAGATAACGGAACATTGACTATCATTGCCTTCGGTAGAGATATTGAATATACGATTGATGGCGGTATCACTTGGCAGGCGAACAATGTATTTACTGGATTAGCATCTCAATATTATTATGCAGGTGTGAGAAATACGGATGGTTCTTGTGCAAGATATTCTCCTTCTAATCCTCGCTATATTAGCGCACCAGGACAGCCTTTGATTGATGCTGTTACAGCTGTTAATCCAACAAACTGTGGTGGATCTGACGGAACGATTACAATTAATGTGCTTAATGGAAATGCAACTGGCTTTGAATATTCTATTGATAGTGGTGTGACTTGGGTTTTGAATAATAATGTCTTTACGGGTTTAACTGAAGCTACTTATAATGTTTTAGTTAGAAATGGAGATTTCACTTGTACTGTACCTTATCAAAATAATCCAATTAGTCTAACACCTCCAAATCCACCGAGTATCTCAGGTACAACCATTGATAGTGTGTCAAATTGTGGCTTCAATGATGGAGAGATTACGGTTAATGTCATTGGTGATCCGACGAACTTTGAATATTCAAAAGATAGCGGAATAACATGGCAAGCTAGTCCAATTTTTGCTAATCTTATTTCAGGCGATTATTATATTTATGTTAGAAATAGCAATGGAACTTGTGCAACGCCTTTGACAGGTAATCCTGTAATAGTGACAGAACCTACTGCACCAAATATTTCTAATGTCATTTCTTCTAATATTACAGACTGTACTATCAATAATGGACAGATTATCATTTTTGCTAATCAAGGTAATACAGGTAATTTTGAATATTCCATTAATGCGGGTGCAACTTGGAATACAACCGATACTTTTAATAATCTAGCCGCAGGCAATTATGATATTCAAGTTAGAAATGCTGATTCTACTTGTGTTATTAGCTATAATACAATTACTTTAACTGCTCCAGAAACACCTAATTTAGTTAATGCTGTTGCTGTTAATCCAACGGATTGTGGCACGAGTGATGGTATTATCTTCGTACTTGGAGTTGGTACTTCCATAGAATATTCTATAGATAGTGGTCAATCTTGGCAAGCGTCTTATTTATTTAATAATGTACCTGCTGGCACATATTATGCTGCTATTCGAAATACAGATACGACTTGTTTTACCTTGTTTCCAAGTAATCCAATGATATTATCTGATCCATTAATGCCAACTATCGCAAATTATGCTTCTAATGATCCAACAGATTGTGGCGCGGCAGATGGTACGATTTCTATTACAGCAACAGGCGGTCTTGCACCTTACGAATATTCGATTGATAATGGTTTGACTTGGACAAGCAATAGCTCATTTACTAATTTAGATGATAATACGTATTATTTAAAAGTAAGAAATGCAAATGGAACTTGCGCCCAAACAGGCGATACAATCACATTGCAAAGTCCTGCGTTACCTGCGATTAACAATGTTTTTGTGTCTAATGTAAGTAATTGTGGCGCAATGGATGGCTCAATTAACGTTGTGCCTGCTGTATTAGGAAATTATGAATACGCGCTTAATGGCGTATGGGGAAATACTCCAACTTTTACAAATTTAGCAAGTGGTTCTTATACTATTCATATTAGAAATCTTGATGGTAGTACTTGTGAAGTGCCATATATTAATAATCCAATTGATATTACTTCGCCTACTCCACCAGCTTTATTAAGCTCAAATTATACGGATCCTACCGAATGTGGTGTGGCTGATGGTGTGATCAATATCACAGCAACGAGCGGTTCGGGAAGTTATCAATATTCAAATGATGGCTTAAACTGGACAGGAAACGGATCATTTACAGGTCTTTCGGGTGGTACTTATTTAATGTATATCCGAAATTCGGATGGTAATTGTGCCATGCAAGTTGACAGTATTGTATTAGAAGATAAAGTTCAACCAAACTTCGCTTCTGTCATTGTTAATAATTTAACGGATTGTAATACGAATACAGGAAGCATTATAATTACAGGAGATATTCCAGTTCTTGAATACTCGATTGATAGCGGTCTTACTTGGCAAAATGCTAATGTTTTCACTAATCTAATGAGCGGTGATTATAATTTAGCAATTAGAAATATAGATACGACTTGTGTCCAATTTTATCCTAATAATCCAATGACAATTATTTCGCCTGATGCGCCTAATGTATCTGGTTTGGCACAAACTGATCCGACTGATTGTAATTTAACAGATGGTTCGATCACTATTACTGCTTCTAGTGGAGTAGAGCCATTACAATATTCAATTGATAGTGGTCTTACTTGGCAAACTAATAATTCATTCCTTAATTTGTCAGGAGGAACTTATAATATTTTAGTACGAAATGATAATAGTTCTTGTGTGGTAAGTAACGGACAGGTCGTTTTAAATACGGTTAACCCTCCAACTTTGGCAAGTGTTATTGCAATGGATGAATCGGATTGTAATGCTAATGATGGTTCGATTACGATGACTGCCTCAGGAGGCATAAATACTTATGAATATTCGATTGATAGTGGAATGACTTGGCAAAACTCAAATACTTTCATTGGCTTAACAGCGGGTTCGTATAACGCATATTTAAGAAATAGCGATTCAACTTGTATGGTCGAATATACTAATAATCCAGTTGTTATTCTTGCTCCAATTCAGCCGCTCGGTATTAATATTAATACGGTTGACCCAACGGATTGCGGTTTATCAAATGGCTTGGTTTTAATTTCTACAACTAACGGAACAGGTAGTTTTGAATATTCGATTGATAGCGGTCTTACTTGGTCAACAAATGGGACATTTACTGATCAAGCAAGCGGAACATATTATGTTTTTGTTAGAAATGTGAGTGGTTTGTGCGTCACAGATGCAGGATCTGTCACTTTAACAGAACCTACTGCACCTAGTTTCTCAAATATCATTTCTAATGCGCCAACGAATTGTGGTATTAATGACGGTTCGATTATAATTATTGCTGCTACGGCTTCTGTCGAATATTCGATTGATAGCGGAGTAACTTGGCAATCGACCAATGCTTTCCAAAATTTAGCAAGTGGCGATTATCATGTCATGATTAGAAATCTAGATGGAACTTGCGCGACACCTGATATTAGTAATCCAGTAGTTTTGGCTGCACCAAATGAGCCAGTAATTACTAATATAACAAACAATGATCCATCGAATTGTGGAGCTAATGACGGTTCAATAATTATCACTGCAACAGGAGAGAATGCTGCACTTCAATATTCAATTGATAGTGGAGTAATTTGGCAAACAAATAATACCTTTACAGGTTTGTCGGGTAATACGTACTATGTTTTTGTTAGAAATATCACGAGTACTTGCCCTGTTTCTGGCGGTGCTGTGGTTTTAACTGATAAAGTCGCACCTATCATTGCAACAGTAACAGGAAATGATCCATCTGATTGTAGTATGAATGATGGAAATATTACGGTCAATGCTTCTGGAAACACTTTCTTAGAATACTCGATTGATGGCGGTACAACTTGGCAAGGCTCAAATACTTTTACCAATTTAGTCGCTAATTCTTATTATGTCTTAGTCAGAAATGATGATAGTACTTGTGTGGAAACTTATATTAATAATCCCGTAGTTTTGACTGCACCAACTGCACCAGCTATTTCGATTATTAATTATGCTGCACCAACGAATTGTGGAACTACTGATGGAACAATTGAAATACAAATGGCAAGTACTGGCACTTATCAATATTCGATTGATAGTGGTCAAACTTGGAATTTTGCGAATATATTTTCTGGTTTAATATCAGGTACATACCAAACGGCTGTTCGGAATGCAAGCGATAGTACTTGTTTAATTTATGGTGATTCGATTATCTTAGAAGATCGAATTCATCCAGATGTTATTGGATCAACGATTGTCGGAACAGGTTGTAATGGGACAGATGGTTCAATTACCGTTCATGCCATAGGATATGATACAACACTCGTTTATTCATTGGATGGTACTAATTGGCAAACTGATTCTGTATTTACAGGTTTAGCTGTCGGAGCTTATAATATAGTGGTACAATATGCTAATAATACTTGTATCGTTGCTCCTCCATCAAATCCAGCAGTGGTATCAAATATAGCCAATTCAATTAATTTGTTAGCTGATACTTTGGAAGTCATTGCACACCATAAAGATGATCATGCCTTGTTGTGTTTAACTATACCATTTATTAATATAGGCGATTATCAAATTCAAATTGATGGTCAAATTTACAGTAATACGATTGCGGATTGTAGTGGTAATAGTGAAATTATTTTACCAACTATTTCAAGCGAAATCATTATTTCACACATTACATTAGGGTGTGAAGATACGGCTGTTTTAAAATATGATCTTTATCCTCTAGCAGTTGAAGATTTCAATTTAACATTCAAGAATGAACCCGTTTCTGGAAATGTCAAAACTAATGATGAAACTTTAGATGGTGATCCAATTTTGAATACATTATTAGTTAATACAACTAGCAATGGTACATTAGCAAGTTTAGCATCAAATGGAGATTATACCTATACACCAAATGTTGGATTTGTCGGATCCGATAATTTTGTATATAAACTTTGTGATGGAATGGGCGTTTGTGACACCGCTACAGTAATTATTAATGTCCTTGAAAATGACACAAGCCAAAATAACGGTACACATGCGAATCAAGATTATTATATTGGTATTGAGAACCAAGTTATTTTAGGCAATGTCTCGAATAATGACTTCAATGTCAAGAATAATGCTTTAGGAGTTATTACCACTCCGATTACTAATCCAAATAATGGAAATGTATTGCTTAACGCAAATGGTGTATTTGTTTATACGCCAAATACTGGATTTATTGGATTGGATGTTTTTGAATACCAAACCTGTGATATTTTACCAAACGGAAATACAGGAGATTGTACCAATTCAAAAGTTTTTATCACAATATTACCAGAACAAGGCGCACCTAACAATTATCCTGTTGCGGGTGATGATGCTTTTGTCAATATTGTTAATAGTGAGATTTCGGGTAATTTATTGGTCAATGATTATGATGTAGATGGGGATGGAATGACTATAACTAATCATTCTACACCAGCAAATGGAATAGTGACTATTGCCGCGAATGGAACATTTACTTATACCTCAACCACAACAGGTTTTATTGGTTGTGATTATTTTACTTATGAAATTTGTGATAATGGAACACCGAGCAAATGTGATGAAGCAACTGTTTATTTATTAATATCAGATGTTATTACGAATAATCCTCCAATTGCGGAGAATGATATTTATAATACAACTATTAATATTTCTGTTGCGGATGATTTATTGTTGAATGATAATGATCCAGATGGAGATAATATATCCTTAAATACACTTCCAATTGAATTTCCAGTAAATGGTTCAGTCGCTTTAAATGCGGATGGAACATTCTCTTATATTCCCAATACTTCTTATATCGGTCAAGATAGTTTCCAATATATGATTTGCGATGATGGCTCACCAATTTTGTGTGATACTGCAAAAGTCTATATCAATATTCAAAGTTGTCCAATCAATATCAGTAGTATTACAAAAACGGATGTAACGGATTGTGCTGTTAATGATGGTACAATTACGATCAATTTAGGTTCGGTAGGTAGCTATATGTATTCGATTGATAGCGGTTTGACTTGGTTGTCCACTAATGCTTTCACCGATTTAGCACCAGGAGAATATCCAATTGTAGTTCAAGATTTAACAAATGCTTGTCAAGCATTTGGACAGATTATAACGATAGAAGGAAAAGTCGCACCAAATATTATTGCAACTAATACAACCGATCCAACGGATTGTGGTTTAGCAGATGGAACGATTAATATTATAGCAAATTCTCTGATTAGTAATACAATTGAATATTCAATTGATGGAACAAATTGGCAAACCTCTAATGTGTTTTTAGGATTAGCTGGTGGTGTTTATGCGCCAAGGATTAGAAATGGAACAGATAGCACTTGTATTGTAAGTGATCCTTCTATTGTATTGGTAGAAAAAACGCCTCCTATTTATAATAGCGCTGATGGAGAAAATCCATCAGATTGTGGTTTGACGGATGGTAAAATCATAATTGATGCAATAGGTGCAAATTTAGAATATTCTATTGATGGCGGATTTAGTTGGTTTAGTACGGATACATTTACGAATGTGGCAGAAGGAAACTATAATGTATCAGTCAGAAATTCAGACGGAAGTTGTGAAATTGTATATCCTAATAATCCAATACAAATTACTAGCCCATTAACTCCATTTATCGTAGATGCAACGAAAACTGACCCGACAGAATGTTTCGTTATTGGAGGCGATGGCACGATTGATATTTTAGTCACTGGAGGAAGTGGCAGTTATGAATACTCGATTGATAGTGGCACGACTTGGAAGACAACTAGCCTTTTTGATAGTTTAAGTGGAGGAACATATGGTATTCGAGCTAGAAATGCAGATAGTACTTGTATGGTTTCAGATGTAGATATTGTTATTGTAGATAAAACAGTTCCAGTAATTGATACAGTTATTGTTACACATACTTCTAATTGTGGAGAAAGTGATGGCTTTATTTATATTTCTACACCACTTGTTGGTATTTTTGGTTATACAGTTGATGGTGGAATAAATTGGAAAGGAAGTAATACGGGAGGTGATTTTGATGATTTACCCGCAGGAACTTATTATGCTATAATGATTAATCCTGATAGTACTTGTGCAACACCTTATATTAATAATCCGATTATTGTTAATGATCCTATTGCACCAATAATTGACACAATTACATTTACTAATCCAACAAATTGTAATTTACTAGATGGAACAATTACAATACAAGCAACAGTCGCATTAGCAACCGATACATTAGAATATTCTATTGATCGTGGAAATAATTTCCAATTATCCAACGTATTTACAGGCTTAGAAGAGGATGAATACGAAATTGTAGTAAGAATTCGAGGGGGTAGTTGTCCAGTTGAAGCAGATTCTATTATTGAATTAATTACACCAACTGCACCAATTATTATAGGTACAATTGGTACTGATCCAACGGATTGTGGTCTAGTAAATGGAACAATAGAAATTAATACGCATAATACAGGGGCAAGTTATTTATACTCCATTGATAATGGCACGACTTGGATAACAAGCAATATATTTACAGGTTTAATCGGTGGTACTTATCCTATTTCGGTTAAGAATTTGGATGGCTCTTGTGTCATATTTGGTCAATCCGTAACGCTGGTCGATAAAGTCGCTCCAAGCTTTATTGATGTAACTAATATTAATCCAACGAATTGTGGCTTGATGGATGGAATAATTGTTATTCAGGCAAACTCAACTTCAAGTACTGGTCTGCAATATTCTATTGATAGTGGCTTAAATTGGTCTAATTCTAGTGTTTTCAATAATCTTACAGAAAATGATTATGATGTAGCAATTAGAAATCTGGATATGTCTTGCGTTCAATATTATCCAACAAAAATCTCAATTGTTGCACCAAACGCGGCTAGTGTATCAAATGTAAGTCATACTGACCCAACTAATTGTAATGCACCAAATGGAACAATTACAATTGCGGTTGCAGGAATTACAACAGGATTAGAATATTCGATTGATAGCGGCTTAATCTGGCAAACTAATAATTTATTTACTGGCTTATCAGCTGGTAATTACCATATTTTAGTTAGAAATAGTAATGGCGCGTGTGAAGTCAGTGGAGGTGCAAAAACTCTTATGGACATCGTTTTACCAAGTATTGCTAGCATAAATAAAACGGATGCAACAGGTTGTAATATCAATGATGGTACAATTGACATCACAGGAACTGGCGGAATAAATAATTATGAATACTCCATTGATGGCGGAATAAATTGGCAAGCAGATAGTAGTTTTGCAGGTTTAGCAACTGGAACATACGATTTGTATATTAGAAATAATGATACAACTTGTACCGTGGCTTATACCAGCAATTCAGTTTTGATTGACGCACCAAGCGCACCAACAATTGCTAGTATTACGCCAACAGATCCAACGGATTGTGGCTTGACGGATGGTACAATTACTATCATAGCAACGGGAGCAGGTAGTTTGGAATATTCGATTGATAACGGTTTGACTTGGTTACCTACGAATGTATTCACTGGTCAAACAGGCGGAACATATGACATTTTAGTTAGAAATGCAGATGGAACGTGTACTACTAGTGGAAATCGCGTTATTTTAGTTGATCCTGCTGCGGCTCAGATTACTAATGTTTTAAATAGTAATCCAACAGATTGTGGCGTTAATGATGGTACAATTACGATTTTATCTGATAATCCAGCAGTTCAATATTCGATTGATGGCGGTACGAATTGGTTTGCTTCCAATATTTTCCAAAACTTAGGAAGTGGAAATTATCAAGCGGCAATCCAAAATATAAATGGTACTTGTTTCGCACCTTACGGTAGTGTAACTGTTTTGAGTGCGCCAAATATGGCAGTTGTTGATAGTATTATTTCTACTGATCCTACGGATTGTAATATTGATAATGGTATCATCGAGATTATCACAATGGGCGGAATAAGTCCATTACAATATTCGATTGATAGCGGTTTGAATTGGCAATCAAGTAATATTTTTGCTAATCTATCGGCTGGCAATTATAATATTGTGGTTAGAAATAACAACGGATCATGCGAAGGTAGTAGCATTCTAACAACACTCAATAATGCTGTTCCACCAACTTTGGCTACTCCAATAATTACTAATACATCGGATTGTAATATATCAGATGGTACGATCAAAATTCTAGCTTTTGGCGGTATTGATACTTTTGAATACTCGATTGATGGCGGTACAAATTGGCAAACGGATAGCAGCTTTACAGGTTTATCCGAAGGAACGTATAATATAAAAGTTAGAAACTCAGATACAACTTGTGTTGTCGATTATTCTAATAATCCAATCGTGATACTTGCACCATTAGCACCAAATGTTCTTGGTGTTACGCCTACGAATCCAACGAATTGTGGCTTGAGTGATGGTTCGATTATCATCCTCGCAACAGGTTCAGGAACTTTAGAATATTCTATTAATGGTGGTACTGATTGGTTCTCAACCCATATATTCTTAAATCAATCTGGCGGAACATATGATGTCTTTATTAGAAATGCAGATGGAACATGTGAAACGAGTTTAGGTACACAAACATTAGTTGCCCCAATTGCTCCGATGATCGTCAATGAAGTTGCGAGCGACCCAACCGATTGTGGCAATACGGATGGATCAATTACCATTGTATCGAATAATCCATTATCAGAATATTCAGTTGATGGCGGTATAAATTGGTTTAACTTAAATGTTTTCCAAAACTTAGGAAGTGGCAATTATCAAATAGCGATTAGAAATGCAGATAGTACTTGCGTGACTTTAGGTAGTTTAATTACACTAAATGCACCAAATACAGCGACAATCACTAACATTGTTTCTAATGATCCAACGGATTGTGATATTAATGATGGTACAATTCAAATTTTTACAACGGGCGGAATCAATCCATTACAATATTCAATTGATAGTGGTTTGAATTGGCAGTCAAGCAATTTGTTTACAGGTTTAGCAGGTGATAATTATTCAATTTTAGTTAAAAATAGTAATGGTTCATGTATCGTTACTGGTGGAGTTACATCTTTACAAAATGCTACTGCTCCAAGTATTGCTAGCTTCTCTTCTACGAATACTTCTGATTGTAATATTAATGATGGTACAATCAATCTTGTAGGTGCTGGTGGTATTGGTACGTATGAATATTCGATTGATGATGGTACAACTTGGCAAGCCAGCGGCAATTTTACAGATTTAGCAGTTGGTACATATAATACTCATATTAGAAATAATGATACGACTTGTGCGGTAGTTGCTTCGCAAGTATCGGTTACTGGACCAAGTGCGCCAGTCATTGGAAATGTCATTTCTACTAATCCAACAGATTGTAATTTGATAGATGGTTCAATTACAATAATAACGAATATAACAAGCGGTATAGAATATTCGATTGATAGCGGTATGACTTGGTTACCTACAAACATGTTTACTGGTCAAACTGGTGGAACGTATCATGTTTTCGTTAGAAATGCAGGTGGAACGTGTGCAGTGAGTGGTGGAAGTGTTATTTTGGTTAATCCTATTCCTGCTCAGATTACTAATATATTTGCCAATGATCCAACGGATTGTGGCATTAATGATGGTTCGATTACGATTTTATCAAATAGCGCATTAGTGGAATATTCGATTGATGGCGGAGTAAATTGGTCCATCTCGAATATCTTCCAAAATTTAGGAAGCGACAATTATCAAGTAGCGATTAGAAATGCTGCGGATAGTTCTTGTTTTGTTGGAAATGGGGCTGCGACAATTTTAAATGCACCAAATACCGCAATAATCACTCAGATCACTGCTAACAATCCAACTAATTGTGGTGTTAATGATGGAACAATTGAAATACTTACAGTAGGTGGAATTAATCCATTACAATACTCAATTGATAGCGGTTTGAATTGGCAGTCAAGCAATTTATTTACTGGATTAGCGGCTGATGATTATAATATCTTAGTTAAAAATGCGAATGGTTCATGTGAAATAAATGGTGGGCTCACAACTTTAATTGATGCAATGCCTCCAAGTATTGTGAATATTAGTTCTACAAATGCTTCCGATTGTAACGGTAATGACGGCGAAATGAAAATTGTAGCTACTGGCGGCATTGGTACTTATGAATACTCAATTAATGGTGGTTTAACTTGGCAAGCGAATAATAATTTTACAGGTTTAGTACCAGGAACATATAGCGTCTATATTAGAAATAGTGATACAACTTGTATCGTAGCTGATCCGAATAATCCTACAATAATTGATGCGCCGAGTGCGCCAATTGTTGCAAGTGTTAATGCTGTAAATCCAACAGATTGCGGCTTGACCGATGGTACAATTACTATTATTGCCACTGGAACTGGTGGTTTTGAATATTCAATTGATAGTGGTTTGACTTGGTTACCTACGAATGTATTCACTGGTCAAACGGGCGGAACATATCATATTTCAGTTAGAAATACAAATGGAACATGTGCAACGAATGGAGATAGTATTACTTTAGTGGATCCAGTTGCGGCACAAATTACTAATGTCTTGTCTAATGATCCAACGGATTGTGGTATTAATGATGGTTCAATTACGATTTTATCGAATAGTTTATCTGTAGAATATTCAATTGATAATGGTATAACGTGGTTTTCCTCGAACATTTTCCAAAATCTAGGAAGTGGCAATTATCAGGCAGCAATTAGAAATGCAGTGGATAGTACTTGTTTTGTAGCATATGTTACCTCAACGGACTTGAATGCACCAAATACAGCAACGATTACTCAAATTATACCTACTGATCCAACGGATTGCGGTATCAATGATGGGACAATTACAATCATTGCAACGGGCGGTGTAAATCCATTACAATATTCAATTGATAGTGGTTTAAATTGGCAATCTGGTAATCAATTTACTAGTTTATCGGCTGGTAATTACCCAATATTAGTTAAAAATGCCAATGGTTCTTGTGAAGTGAGTGGCGGTACAAGAATATTGATTGATCGAATTCCTCCAAGTATTGCTAATGTAGTTATTGGAAATACTTCAGATTGTAGTTCAAATGATGGTACAATTACCATTATAGGAGCTGACGGAATTGGTACTTATGAATATTCAGTTGATGGTGGTACAACTTGGCAAGCCAATGCAGACTTTGTTGGTTTAGCCGCAGGTACATATAATATATATATCAGAAATAACGACACAACTTGTATCGTAACTGATCCGAATAATCCTATCATAATTGATGCACCGAGTGCGCCAATTATTACAAGTATCAATCCTACTAATCCGACGGATTGCGGCTTGACCGATGGAACAATTACCATCCAAGCAAATGGAACAAGTAGTTTAGAATATTCGATTGATAGCGGATTGACTTGGCTCGCTACTAATGTATTTATTAATAAATCGGGTGGAACATATCATGTTTCAGTTAGAAATATAGATGGAACATGTGCAACGAACGGAGATAGTATAACTTTAGTTAATCCAATCGCTGCACAAATTACAAATGTACTTTCTAATGATCCAACTGATTGTGGTATCAATGATGGTACAATTACGATTTTATCGAATAATTTATCTGTAGAATATTCGATTGATAACGGTACAACTTGGTTCTCTTCTAATAATTTCCAAAACTTAGGAAGCGGCAATTATCAAGTCGCTATTAGAAATGCAGTTGATAGTGCTTGTTTCGTGGCTTATGATAGTTTAACGATTTTAAGTGCACCAAATACGGCTACTATTGTACAAATTATACCTACTAATCCAAGCAATTGTGGGGTAAATGATGGAATGATTGAAATCCTTACAACAGGTGGAGTAAGCCCATTACAATACTCAATTGATAATGGTCAGAGTTGGCAAACAAGTAATATTTTCAATAGTTTACCTGCGGATAATTATCCAGTCGCGGTAAGAAATGGAAATGGTTCTTGTATCGTTAATGGCATAATCCAAACATTGATTGAGGTTGTTCCGCCAAGTGTTGCAAATATTCTTACTACTAATACATCTGATTGTAATGCGAATGATGGTTCAATCACAATTACAGGAGCGGATGGCATTGGTACTTACGAATACTCAATTGATGGTGGTTCGACTTGGCAAACGGATAGTAGTTTCACAAGTTTAGCGAATAGTTCCTATAACGTTTTTATTAGAAATAGTGATTCTACTTGTATGACCGCTAATCCAAATAATCCAGTATTGATTGACGGACCAGTTGCGCCAATTGTTAATAATTTGACTACCGCAGACCCAACGAATTGTGGTTTGGCAGATGGTGAAATTACTATTATTGCGACGGGAACAGGCGCTCTAGAATATTCAATTGATAGTGGTTTGACTTGGTTAACGACCAATATCTTTACTAATCAAACAGGTGGAACATATCATGTTTTAATTAGAAATGTGGATGGAACATGTATAATAAATGGCGGAAGTGTCAATTTAATTATGCCTATTGCGCCTCAAATTACTAATGTTACAACGAATGATCTAACGGATTGTGGGGTAAATGATGGTTCAATTACCATTTTCTCGAATACCTTATCGGTCGAATATTCGATTGATAATGGCATAACTTGGTCCACTTCAAATATTTTCCAAAACTTAGGCGGAGGCAATTATCAAGTAGCCATTAGAAACGCGGTTGATAGTTCTTGTTTTGTGGCTCACACTAGTCAAACGGCTTTAAGTGCGCCAAATTCAGCAACGATTGCCCAAATTATTCCTACTGATCCAAGCAATTGTGGGGTGAATGACGGAACAATTGAGATCATCACAACAGGCGGAATAAATCCATTACAATATTCAATTGATAGCGGTTTGAATTGGCAAACTGGCAATTTATTTACTGGTTTACCAGCAGATGATTATGTTATTTTGGTTAAAAATGCTAATGGTTCATGTGAAGTCAATGGCGGTATTCAAATGCTAGAAGAGGTTATTCCTCCAAGTATTAATGCTGTTGAAATAGCAAATGCGTCAGATTGTAATGTCGATGATGGAACAATTACTATAACTGGTAGTAATGGTATTGGTATTTATCAATACTCGATTGATGGTGGTTCGACTTGGCAAAATAGCAAGGTCTTGATTGACTTATCAGAAGGCATTT
>CAKZLL010000023.1 GCA_937125475.1 uncultured Saprospiraceae bacterium
TCTAACCGAATGCCTCATCAATTGAGTGCCAGCCATATCTGGGATAATTCCCCATTTCATTTCTAAAATGCTAACTTTCGTATCAGCCGTAATGTATTTAATATCTGCGCCAAGCATAATTTGCAAACCACCACCAAATGCTACACCGTGAACCGCAGCAATAACAGGAACAGGCAATTCGCGCCAAATCCAAGCCGCTTTTTGCCATTTATTAGTAATTCCATGCGTGCGCTCTGCCAAAACTTGACTAGTCACGCCATCAGGAGCGCTAAAATTACCTAAATCAATTCCTGCACAAAATGCCCTACCTGCGCCTCTAAGTACAACACTCCTAACGGAAGCATTTTCAGTTAAAGCCTCGCCAGCCGCAATAATGGCATCAAACATAGGAATATCCAATGCGTTCATCTTATTTGGTCGATTGAGAGTCACGACCGCCACATGATCCTTAATTTCTATAGTTACTCTATTCATTAATTATGTATTTGTTGATTGATAAGTAAAGATAATAAATCCTATTTTGATATTCTTGCTAACTAATCGGCTTTCCTTTTCTAACTTTCGACGATATTATGTATCGAGCGGCTGATTTAATTAATAAATTCGCTAATCTCTAAAGATAAAGCTAGAATTTCAATAAATTAGCTAAAGAGATTACAATCATATCACCCTTTTTTTAATCCGAAATTATTCAACTATGAAATTTAAGTTGCTTACTCTGTCTATTTTTTGCGCTTTTAGTATGGGGCTTTTTGCCCAAAATGATTTATTAATCCGTTATCCTGCGATTAGTCCTGATGGTCAAACCATTGCTTTTTCTTGGCAAGGCGATATTTGGACGGTCGGTGCGAATGGTGGTGACGCTAAACGTTTGACGATCCATGAAGCCTATGAAGCACGTCCTGTATGGAGCAATGACGGTCAAACCATTGCTTTTGAAAGTGAAAGATATAGCAATCGAGACATCTTTACTATGTCTAAAAATGGTCAAAATCTAAAACGGGTTACACATCATTCTAGCTCTGATGCTATTGCTTCTTTTGATGATGATGGTAATATTTACTTTTCTTCTCGAAGAGCTTTTGCAACCGTTGAGCGCAGTTCTGAATTTTTTAAAATGAATAAAAAAGGCGGAACACCAAGCCGTTTTTTAGATGCAACAGCGTTATCGGCTACGATTTCTCCTAATGGACGTTATGTAGCTTGGGTTCGTGGTACTTGCCGAGCTGAACGCGAAGCTTATACTGGTCCAGCAAATCGAAATGTTTGGTTATATGATACTAAGTCTAAAAAATATTCAGAGTTAGCGAATAACGAATATCAAGAAAATATGCCTAGATGGGCTGGTAATAATCAAGTATTTTATTTAAGTGCTGAGAATGGGAAATACAATATTTATAGTAAAAATATTACTACTCCAAACGCTGCTCCCCAAGCCATTACAAAAGAAAAGAAGATTGGTTTAAGATTTTTTAGTGTAAGTAAAGACGGGAAATCGTTCGCTTATACACAAGGAGTAGGTTTGTATGTCATTCAAAACGGCGGAAAAGCGAAAAAAATAAATATCAATGTAACGGGAGATTATCGTTTTGATCCAATTAAACATGAGACTTATCGGTCAAATATTAGTGAATATTCAATTTCTCCTAATGGAAAATTGACAGCATTGGTGATTAGAGGCGAAATTTTTGTTGGTGAAGCAGCTAAAGATAAATCGAAAGCCGTTAATATTTCTAATCATGCTTACCGCGAAAAAGACGTGGTTTGGTTGAATGATAGTACTTTATTATTTACTTCTGATAGAGGAGGAAACTATGATATTTACATGGCTAGAAGTACTGATCCTAATGAAAAAAGTCTATTAAAATCATTCAAAAGAGAAATAATAAAAGTTACGAATACAAAAGAAGACGAACGTAATTTAGTAATGTCTCCAGATGGAAAGAATTTATCTTTTATTCGTGGAATTGGTGATTTAATCATAAAAAGTGTCAAAGATGATGGCACTTTAGGAAGTGAAAAAACTTTATTAGAAGGTTGGAATGCACCTAGCAGTTTAGCGTGGAGTCCTGATGGTGCTTACATTGCTTACTCTCGTACAAATTTGAATTTCAATTCTGAAATATATATTCAAGCAGCGGATGGGAAGAGCGATCCTGTTAATGTTTCGATGCATCCAAGAGGAGATTATGATCCTGTTTGGAGTAAAGATGGAAGTAAGTTAGGTTTTGTTTCTATTAGAAATAATGGAAATTATGATGTTTGGTTTGCTTGGTTGCGAGAAGCAGATTGGGAAAAAACAAGATCAGATTGGAAAGAAGAAGAAGGTTCTAAAGGAGGTAAGAAAAGTAAAAAGGGCAAAAAAGGTAAAAAAGTGCCGAAAATTACTATTGATTTTGAAGATATTCATGAGCGATTAACGCAAGTGACTTACTTGCCAGGAAATGAAAATAATATAGCGATTGGTCCTAAAGGCGAGTATTTTTATTTTACAACAAATAGCGGAAGCCGAAGCGGTTCGGAAGGTAAGAGTGATTTAAAAAAGGTCAAATGGAACGGCGAAAAAATGACTACTGTTTCTTCTAATATTAGACTTGGAGGACTTACGCTTTCTAATGATGGCAAAAGTTTCTACTATGTTTCACGAGGTAAACTAGCTAAATTGGGTGTAAAATCGAAGAAACCAGAAGGTTTTTCTTACACTGCTCGAATGGATATTGATAGAAAACAGGAAATGTCTCAGATTTTTGATGAGGCTTGGCGTGTTTTAAAAGATGGTTTTTATGATCCAAATTTTCATGGAAAAGATTGGAATAAATTAAAAGCTGAATACAAACCTGTCGCGCTTTCAGCAAGTACAATCCAAGATTTTAGAGTGATTTTTAATGAGATGTTGGGACAATTAAATGCATCTCACATGGGATTGAGAGGGAGTAGTACACCAGAGAATCTTCAAAGAGAGCAAACGGGGTTATTAGGTATTGAAGTTGAAGGCGTTTCAAAAGGTGTAAAAGTGACGACAGTTGTTCCTGGAACGCCTGCGGATAGAAAATCGAGCCGATTAAATGTTGGAGATATTATCACCGCTGTAAATGGGCAAAGCATTGGAAATCAGAACTTTTATAGCTTAACTAATGGGATGTCAGGCGAAAAAATTTGGCTGAATGTCACTAGTTCAGATGGCAAAACAAGAGAAGTAATCATTCGACCAACTTCTTATATTAGAGGACAATTATACGAAGCATGGGTCAAAGAACGCAAAGCTTTAACGGATAAATATTCTAATGGTCAATTGGGGTATATTCATATTCAAGGGATGAATTGGAGGAGTTTTGAGCGTTTTGAGCGCGAATTAACTGCAGCTGGCTTAGGCAAAAAAGGAATTGTTATTGATGTAAGATATAATGGCGGTGGCTGGACAACCGACATGTTGATGGCTGTTTTGAATGTTCAACAACACGCTTATACTGTTCCGCGTGGCGCTGTAAAAAGCTTAGAAAAAGAAAATAAGCAATATGTAAATTATTATCCTTACGGAGAACGTTTACCGTTAGCCTCATGGACTGGACCAGCGATTACACTTTGCAACCAAAACAGTTATTCTAACGCTGAGATTTTTTCTCATGCTTTCAAAACGTTAAATCGAGGAACATTAGTAGGTCAACCTACTTTTGGTGCGGTGATTTCAACAGGATCAGGAAGATTGATTGATGGTTCTTATGTGCGTCGTCCATTTAGAGCTTGGTACGTGAAAGCAACAGAAGAAAATATGGAACATGGTCCAGCAGTGCCAGATGTTTTAGTTGAAAATACACCTAACTATCGTACATCTGGAAATGATGACCAGCTTAAAAAATCAGTTGAAATTTTATTAAAAGAAATCAAGAGTAAAAACTAATGTATTTGTTTCTCTGATGTTAAAATTGAAATGCGTATAATTAAAGGTATCCCAAAATTTACCTTTTCCAAAAAAAATAAAGTGCCATTGAATCTTAGAATTCAATGGCACTTTATTTTTGAAAAAATATTATATGTTGATGTTATACTGATCTAAGTAGCGGTGCAATTGAAAAGTAAAATAAAAAAAATGCTATTATTTCTGTCTGACTACTTATATCTAGAATTTGCATTAATTATTAAGGAAATAACTCTACCATAATTAATATGAATTTTAGACATGGATTAGTATTAGATAGATGAGAAAGTCATCAACTTTACAAATTCAGCAATTCTTGCATGAACATCTTCAGTCGTGATAGACTTTATTTTTTCTGTTCCGAACTTCTCTACACAGAAAGAAGCAATCGCAGAACCATAAACAACCGCGCGTTTCATATTTTCAAAAGAAGTATCATTTGTCTTTGCTAAATAGCCAATAAAGCCACCAGCGAAAGAATCACCTGCACCTGTCGGATCAAAAACAACCTCTAACGGTAAAGCAGGCGTATAAAACATATTCTTACCTTCAAAAAGTAATGCCCCATGCTCTCCTTTCTTGATAACCAAAAATTTTGGTCCCATTGCATGAATTTTTTCAGCAGCTTTCACCAATGAATATTCTCCAGACAATTGACGTGCTTCTTCATCATTGATCGTCAATACATCAATCTTTTTCAATACTGCTTTTAAATCATCTAATGCAATATCCATCCAAAAATTCATCGTATCCATAACAACTAATTTTGGACGAGTTGTCATTTGATCCAATACTTTCATTTGAACTTCTGGGCTCAAATTTCCCAACATCAAATAATCCGAATTTTTATAAGCTTCTGGTACAATTGGATCAAAATCCGCCAATACATTCAAGTCCGTGACCAATGTATCACGAGAATTCATATCGTTGTGATAACGACCTGCCCAAAAGAAAGATTTTTCTCCTTCTTTGATTTGAACACCATCCAAATTTGCTCCTTTTTCGCGAAGTGCGTCCATTTCGCTTGCAGGAAAATCCTCTCCTACTACAGAAACAATGTTAATATCTTTGTAAAAATAAGAACTAGCCCAAGCAATATATGTTGCTGCTCCGCCAATGATTTTTTCTGCTCTTCCAAAAGGCGTTTCGATATCATCAAAAGCCATTGATCCAACTACTAATAAACTCATAACTGTCTTGTTTTGCTAGTTTTTAGAAGAAAAAAATGTTTCTTTTCTCAAAACTAGCTATATTTTTAAAAATTTATGCAAATGTCGTGATTTTTGGCTTGAAGTAAAAATTTATTTTTTCTCTTCATAAGTTATAGGATCTAAAGCACTATAAGTCCACGCTTTAAGGAAGTTAATCACTTCTCTTTTGCTATATCCTTTTCCTTCTTCGAGATAAACCGAATTCTGTATATGTAAGTATTCGCCTTTTTCATTCAAAACCACAAAAGAAGGAAAACCAAAGCGTTGTGGATAGCGATATTTTTTTAATAATGCCTCATTTTTATTTTCCTTACTATAATTTACATGAATAAAAATATAGTTATCTGCTATCATTTTAGAAATCTCGTCGTCCTTTTCACAGAAATCATGAAAACGAATGCACCAGCCACACCAATTTCCGCCAAATTGCAAAATGATATGTTTTTTCTCGGCTGTTGCTTTTGTTATTGCCGCCTCAATTTCTGCCACAGCATCAACCTCTGGGTGGTATAATTTTTCTTTTTCTTGTGAGAAAGCAGTCATAATAGATAAATTAACAGTAATCAATAATAAGATCAGTTTTTTCATTATGTTGATTTTATATCTTTAATTTCAGTAACAGTTTGACCAACTCTAGCATAATTATACCTACCCAGTCTTTTATTGCTATAATAAGTATCTAAACCAGCCACTCCAACTGTATCAATTGCTTCTAAATCAATATCACCATCGCTGCTAAGAAAATCACTTGATAGGATTATTTTTTCAATTTTTCCGACAATTAGAATGTTCTTATTTACACTTATTAAATGCTCTTCTTGAAACGAAAGACCGATTTGAATAGGACTTTCTTTAACAAACGGAATAGGAAAATCATCTAGATAATGCTCTGTAAAATTGCAAGCTTCAAATTCAGAAATACCCTTTGGATACTTGGCTGAAGTTTGATGCGCATTTTTGTGCATATCCGTTGTTACTTGATTTACTGTAAAATACTTTTTATTCTTAATATTATTATAAGTCTGTCTTTCCACGGTCAAAGGTCTCATTATAAAACCTAAATAGGGCGGATTTGCTCCAATATGGACGACTGAATTGAATATACCTAAATTTGCAATACCATTTTCATCCAAAGTACCGATCAAATTTGCACTTTTTATACCCGATAGTTTAGTAACTAAGGATATTCTGAAATATTTTTCTAAATTTAAAATGTCTTTATGATCCAGTTTTATCATCTATTCTTTGATTTCTTCCTTGACATTATTTAACAGCTATCATCCGAACGACTTCTGCTTCGCCCTGATGAAATGCGCCTTCGTTCAATATAATTTTCGTTTCTTCTAAATATTCCATAGTCATATCTGCAAAATCCGCCACTAATAGTGCTTTGCTATATAACATATCTTCCCGTTTCGGTCCTCCAGAAGTTTTTGGCAATTGCCTTTTATTAAAAACTTCCATAATAATCTTGCCGCCTTTCTTTAATAAACTAGGCAACGAAGCATGAAATTTTTGGCGCATTTCTGGTGGAAAATGATTAAAAACCACTGCGATAACATCAAAACTCTCCATAGGATAATGCGTCAAAATATCATTTAAATCCAATAATTGATAATCAATTGACACATTGTTTTTAGCTGCTAATCGAAGCGCTTTTTTTTGTCCGCTTTCGCTAAAATCACAAGCAAAAACAGTCCAATCATTACGCGCAGCAAAAACCGCATTTCTTCCCTCACCTTCTGCGGTAAAAAGAATTTTACCCGTTTTAGGCGCATTCTCAACAAAGGATTTCACAAATTGATTTGGATTTTCACTATAAATAAACTCATCCGCCTCGAAACGCTTGTCCCAAAATTCTTTTATCATTAGAACTAACTTTTAAACCAATTTCATAATCATTTTAATAATTCCATAATGCATACCTTCATGAATATTATTAAAAATAATAGACTCTTCAACTGAACTCAAAGTAATATTATAGCTTGTGGTATAGGTTTTAAAATTATCTGAATTTAACACACCTTCATTATAATCTTTTTCCATCCGATCAATATTTGAAAGCAAATATTCACAAAATGTATCAATTTCTTCTTGCGAATAAATTTTCTCTGGACCAGTTCCTATCTTATTTTCTACAATGATAGATTTAGGAACAACAAAAAGATTTCTTGATAAGCCATAAACTAACAATTGCTGAGTTGCGACTAAATGCCCCAAATTCCATGCAATATTATTATTCATGCCCTCAGGCGTTTTATTCAATTGATCAAGGCTTAATCCTTTAATGTCTTCAATAATATTTTTTCTTGTAATTCTTAGAATGTCGAAATGTAATTTCATTTTTTTATTTTGGTCTTCAAAAATCCGTTAATTCTTTAGCCTTTATTAATAAAGGCTATTACAAATGTAACTAAAAATCAAATGCTTAAACCATGACTTTTGTTTATTTTATGCTAAAAATTAAATGAGAGTTGTCATTATTTAATTAAAATACTAGCTTTACCTTTTAGACTTGTTTCAGCGTTTTAACTGCTATCGAATAGGTTTTTCATCAAAATCAAGCGCGTCATTCCATGATAAAGCATTTAATAAAAAAATATTTCAAATACTTTTGGGTCAAAGACAAACTTAGTCCGCAGGTTCAAATACAGCAAGTCCAACTCTTGCAGCACTATCAAGATTGCTATCGAAAAGGTATAAAATTAGACATCAATCAAACGGGGTTCAAGAATTTTTCTCAGTTTGAGGAAGATGGTTTATTGCTTTTTGTTTTTTCGATTATTGGTATGAACAATAAGGAATTTGTTGAAATCGGCTCTGATGATGGGATTAATAGTAATAGTGCGAATTTGTATTTTCATCACGGTTGGCATGGTTTATTTTTGGATGCAAATCCAAAAGCAATTGAACGCGGACAGTATTTTTACAATAAATATCCGCATCCTTGGTATTATCAGCCACGTTTTGAATGCACTAAAGTTTATCGAGAAAACATCAATGAATTATTGTCAAAAAATGGATTTACAGGCGATATAGGCTTACTTTCGGTGGATATTGATGGGAATGATTATTGGATTTGGGATGCAATCACGGTCATTAGTCCAGAGGTTGTCGTGATGGAAACACACACGGAATTTGGGCATCATAATATTGTAGTACCTTATGATAAAGATAATAGTTTGTCGAGTAAACACCCGATTTATCACGGTGCTTCGCCAATAGCTATGCAAAAATTAGGACAGAAAAAAGGCTATAAATTAATTGGAGCAAATCAACTTGGTTTCAATTTTATTTTTCTTAGAAAAGATTTAGATCCTGATAATTATTTTCCAGAAAAAACCATTCAAGAAATCTTGACACATAAATCTTTAGAAGCAGCTTTCGCTAAATTTGAGCCGATAAAAGATTGGGTTTATGAAACACCAATTAAGTAATTATTAAAAAATAGAGTTATGATACGATTAGGAGATATTTTTAAACGATATACTGGCTTTCTAAGGGATTTGAAAGTTGTTTATGTGATTAATAATTGGCTCAATGCTGATAAATTAAAACATAACAAAGCATTGTATAAAAAATATGGTGTTCGTAAGTCTATTTTTAGTAATATCGGTCAAAAGGATTTGCCTAAAGATCTCACTGATATTCCTTGGATTGATCAGCCTAATGCTAAGGAAAACGTTCAAAATCATCCTGATTTTCAATCCTTTGATCAGCAAATGCAAGCCAAAATCTTGGATTTTATTGATAATGGCTATTTGATTATTAAAGGGTTTTATGATCAAGAACAAGTCGATCAATTGAACCAAACTGTTGATGATTTAATTGAAGATAATCAAGTTGGTTTCAATTTTTCTGGCAAAAAAATCATGAATGCCCATCTGACCGCACCAAATATTGATGCGCATTTTAAGCAAGAAAAGTTATTGAAATTAATGTCTTTTTTATTAGGAAAAAAGGTCTTGCCTTTCCAAAGCATCAATTTTATTGAAGGAAGTGAACAACGCGCTCATTCTGATTCTATTCACATGACAACTGCGCCAGAAGGTTATTTGACCGCTACTTGGACGGCTTTAGAACCGTGTCATAAAGGCAATGGTCCGCTTTTTTATTACCCAAAATCACACAGAATTCCTTTTGTTTCGTGTGAAGATTATGAAACAGGGCATTCCAAATTCTTATTAGGTAAAAATAGTTATCCTAATTATGAGAATTATATGGACGACCTTATTCAAAAAAATCAGCTCAAAAAGGAGTTTTTCTTTGCGAATACAGGCGATGTGCTCATCTGGCACTCTAATTTATTACACGGCGGAAGTGGTATTACTCAAGAAGGCACAACAAGAAAAAGCATCGTTTGCCACTATTACGCAGAAGGTGTGATTTGCTATCACGAACTCACTCAAAGACCAGCTTTGATTTAATTGATAATTGACAATGGATAATTGATAATGACCGAGTTGGCGCATTTATTTTTTGCGAAAGCCGTTTTGAGTATAGATTTACTCAAAACGGCTTTTATGATTATTTAGCAATTATCAATTACTGAATCTTATCCTTCTCTTTAAAATATTCAAAAAGTAGAGAGTCTACATTTGCCTGTACTTCTTTTTTGAAAAGACTATCACATTCTACTGTTGCTTGTTTAGCCAAAGTATCTCTTAGTTCATTGAATTTTTTTTGTGCCATTCGTTCAATAGCATCGTCCGAAAGTTTTGCTTCACTAGAACCACAATTCATAGAGAAACATAAAATAAATGTAAACGTTATCAATAATAAAAAGCGTTCTATCTTCATTAGGCAAGTTATTTGTATTATACTTTATAGAAAAAACAATATAAGAAATGCTAATTAAAAGTTGAATAATACTAATGAATTGTATTTTATTGATAATCATTTTCAATTCTCAACTTTCAACTTTTCATTAGCCTAAATGCATTATACTTGTATTTAATAGGTAGTAAAGCTACATTTCGTTTGGCTAAAAAACAACGATTTGGATTAAAACATTTTCACACCAAATGTAAAAACAGAACACCATGACAAAGAAAATCATTACTTTTTTACTCTTTTTCCTATTAGGAATTTCGAGTGTTTTTGCCCAGAAGAAACCCAAAGTTCTCATTAATATTGAGGGTTAAATTGAAGAAACAGAAATTGATGGAGAAATTGTAGAAACACTAATTACAGAAGAGGGCGATACGATTGTGTTAGCCGATTTTTCGGAAGTTTCTATCACTTCCAATCAATACGCTACTCGAAAAGAACAATATCATCATTACCGCGTCAAAAGGCGAGCATTGAAAGTGCATAAATATGCAGTAGAAGCTATTCGCGTTTTTAAGGAAGTCGAAGAAACGACTAGCAATATGAAGAAACGTAAACGTAAAAAACATATTAAAAGACTGCAAAAAGAGCTGAAAAAATCATTTGATGCGCCTTTAAGAAAATTGTCTCGCTACGAAGGTTTTGTTTTGATGTGTATGATTGAACGCGAATTAGATAAACCTTTATATTCTTTAGTAAAGGACTTGCGCGGCTGGTGGTCTGCGAAATATTGGAGTAATATCGCCTTGATTTATGGATATAATATCAAAGATGGGTATGATGCTAAAAAAGATCCGATCCTCGAAAGAATTTTGAAAGATTTGAAGGTTGATTAAAAAATGAGCCGTTAGAAATATTTGATTTTCTAACGGCTCATTTTTTATTTACTAATCGTAGAATAATTGATTTTTAGTTTGCCTGATTTACGAATTTCAGTTTTCACATCTGCGACAAGCCCCATTCCTACGGTTTTGTCAATCCGCAAAGAAGTGATCATTTTTCCTTTATCCGCTTCTGCAATAAGGATTTCTTCGTTAGCCATAAAAGGTATAATGTCCTCTTTTGTAGCAATTTGATCATTGAGTTGAAGGCATTCTTTGCCATATACTTCTCGATAATTAGCACTAATCGGTTGCCCAATATAAATATAACTGATTAATGATTTTTTCTCTAATTTTTCAATCTCGCTGGCTTGTGGCGGTCGAACCTCTACTAATAAATTGTCTTTCCGCATCACTGTCACGACCATAAAAAAAAACAGCAGCATAAATATTATATCGGGCAAAGACACAGTAGAAACTTCGGGTCTTTTATTTCCTCTTTTTCTATTAAATTTCATCATATTTTATTTTTGACTAATCAAATCAGTCGGTTCTGCTTCTGAAATAATTAATGGGAAATCTTTTTGTATCGCCTTTTTTTGCTTGGTATTCAAGTCTTTGTAATAAAATCCAAACTCCTTTTGAGCGGCATCATTCCAAACTTCATTATATGCTGCTTTCAATTCATTATACACGGAAATGTAGGTTTGATAAGACGTACTTCGATCATTTTGCAAAGAAATAATTGCAGCTTTTGAGCTTCTAGGAAGTGTTTTTAATTGCTGAGGATTGGTGATAAATTCTACGGTTGTCTTTTTTAAATCACGAATAAAAGCAGGTTCGCCTTCTACCAATAGTTGATTATCACCATTCACAAGGACACGCAGGACGTTTCTCTCAGCGATTTTTACACAGGTAGGCGGTTCATCTACTATAGGCGGTAATTTGACCGCTATCCCTTTATCAATCAAAATAGTAGTGGTCACTAAGAAAAAAATCAACAATAAAAAGGCTATGTCAGCCATAGAACTAGCATTCACTTGAGCGCCGTCACGACGCACGTGTTTCTTAAAATTCATATTTTATTCTTTTAAGTTTTAAAGTTTAACTATCTATCTAATAGATGCTTAAAGCAGGTTGTTTTGGTGCATCTCCTTTTGATTTTTCTTTGTATCTTTAATTGAATTAAATACTCATCCATTCAAGAAAACAAAATACTATGTGGTTTACTATACAAATTGTTTTAACTGCTTTTTTAGTTGGAACATTGATTTATCTATTTGTTAATTGGAAATTGCATTGCCCAAAATGTCGTCGAATTTTTGCAGCAAAAGTGTCTAATAAGAAAAAAATAAAGGATAAAAAAGTGCAAGAAATGGTTTGGAATGAAAAGAAAGGAATGGATGAAAAAAAGACGATTTCTATCAAAACTATGCAATATGAATACACCTGCAAATATTGTGGGCGCAAATGGAAAGATAGGAAACAAGAGTATTAATAGACTTGTAAATTTTGGAGTTCCGCTTCATTTTTGTATTAAAAATTATTATATTCGACAGACTAAAAAATAGCTAGGAGAATAAAGCTAACAAACTAATAAAATTACTTAGCCTTTATTAAATTTATTATCTAATAAAGGCACTTATAAAATATAGTATAACAGATGCAAATGACCGCAGTGATTGTAGATGATGAATCTAAAGGGCGTATTTCTTTAAAAAAATTGTGCGAAAAATATGTTCCTAATTTAAAAATAGAAGGACTAGCAGAATCCGTCGCTTTAGCAAAACAAATAATTGATCGAACGGATCCTGATTTGGTTTTTTTAGATATTCGAATGCCTGTTGAGGACGGTTTCGAGTTATTGAAAAAATATGATGATGTACCTTTTGATGTCATTTTTACAACGGCATTCGATCAATATGCGATCAAAGCGTTTCGTTTTTCGGCTATTGACTACTTGCTGAAACCTATTTCTATTCAGGAATTACAAGCCGCAGTAGAAAAAGTCCGCAAGAAGAAAGAAAAAGCATCAGGAAATTCGCGTGGTAATATCGCTATGCTCAAAGAGAATTTAGTAAAAGGTTCTTTTGACAAAATCGCTTTGCCAACTACGGAGGGTTTTTCGTTTGTGAAACGAGATGATATCATGCGATGTGAAGCAAGTGGAAATTATACGATCTTTTATTTAAAAAATAAAACGAAATATATTATTACTAAAACATTGAAGCATTATGAGCAGATGTTAGTAGAGTTTGGTTTCTTTAGAGTACATAAATCACATTTGATTAACCTAATTTATGTTCAAAAATTCATTAGAGGCAAACAAGGTTATGTTCAAATGATTGACAATAAAAATATTGAAGTCTCTACTCGAAAACGGGAAGAATTACTCATTCGTTTGAATGTCGGTTAATCTGAATAAGTTTTAATAAACTTGTCAATTACAGCTCATTAAACGATAATCGAACAAGTCTAATAGAATATAACAAAAAGATAAAAAATTACTTTATTTTTTATCTTTTTATTATATTTGAATAAATTAAATATAGATAATACCCAAATACTTTATAAACAAAAAACTAGTCATTAAAAATTATACAATTTGACTAAATAATCATAAGAATTTTACCCCTTGAGTAAATAGATTTACTCAAATATTTTTATTAAAAAACATAACAAAAAAAACACAATGTCTCAAAGAAGAAGACCAGAAGAGTTAGTGAAGTCCAAACCTTTAAACTCTCGACCAGAAGAAATTCAACTCAATGAAAATGAAGCAATTAAAAGTATTTTAGGCAATCCTCCAGGCTGGCTTTTAAATTGGGGAATATCCCTCGTCGGGCTTTTTGTCGGCGCGATATTAATCATGAGTTGGATCATTAAATATCCCGACGTTATTCGCGCCGAAGTCGTCCTCACCACCGAAAATCCACCTATTCGAGTTATAGCAGCCAATAGCGGTAGGTTAGACGAATGGCGGATTAAAGATCAAGAGCACATCACTAAAGGAATGGTCATTGCTAAATTTCATAGTACGGCAGCCACTAAAGATGTTATTCGATTAGAAGCCTTCTTATCACGAATAGAATATACCAATACTTTAGCTGGTTTTCCTAAAAGTTTACCTACACAATTGCGATTAGGAGAGCTTCAACCTGGTTTTTCCTCTTTTTCTGAAGCCTATAAAGACCTATTGTATTTTGGCAACACTAATAATGTAGCTATAAAGATCGCCTCATTAAAAAGCCAGATTAAACATATTGAAGAGCTTAATCTTTCTCAAAAAAGACAACAAGTTATTTTTAATAAAGAAGCTGATATTGCTCAAAAAGATTTGGAAAGACATCAGTATTTATATAAAAATGGAGGTTGTTCAGAAGTGGAACTCGAAGGAAAAGAATTAGGTGTGCTGCAATATCAACGACAACTTGAAAGTCTTCAATCTGGCATCACGAATAATCAATTACGGATCGAACAGATGAAATTACAGATGACTGAGCTGGGGCAAAACAAAACAGATGGCGTAGTCAGTAAAATAACTTCGGTCAAAGAACATGCACACCGATTATTAAATGATGCGAAAAGTTGGAAAGAGAAATACCTCATTATTGCTCCAATTTCTGGGCAAGTTGCATTAGCACAAGTCTGGTCCGCTCAACAATTTATTACACCTGGTACTGAAGTGCTAACCATTATACCTCCTGATACTTCTAATATTATTGTAGCTCGTGCAATGATGCCAGTCGAAGGAGCAGGAAAAGTTAAACCAGCAATGAGAACATTAGTAAGCTTCAAAAATTACCCAAGTCAGGAGTTTGGAACAATTGAATGTAAAGTCAAACACATTGCTCATATTCCTCAACGAAGTAAAGAAAGTGCGAGTTATTTAGTTTCATTAGATTTGCCGCAAGATATGACTACCAATTTTGATAAAGAAATTCCTTTCCAACAAGAAATGATTGGAGATGCTCAAATTATTACCGAAGATCGTCGAATTTTAGAACGCATTTTATCACGCTTGATGGAGATGCTCAGTTAATTCAAGTGGCTAATAATCAACAAATTAAACTAATTATAGCAAGGATGTATTTTTCAAGTCGAGTAAAACGCACTCTTGCTATATTTTAGGTTCATTGACAATTTTTGCCATTTTCATCCAATGGGTCATGACTTATTGGATGTATTGAAATATTCATTCTGGCAAAAATTATCAATGAGCCACATTTTATTTATTCGGAAGATTAATCGTGTAATTATAGCTTTTATTGATTTTTTCAGGGGTTTCAGTTTTTCCCTTTTTTTGAGGAACAATTGTATATTGAACGGCTTGCGGTTCTTGCGGAACAGCTTCAATAGGCGGTTCAATTTGGGGTTTGGGTTTCGGCAATCGGAAGTGAATATGGGTTGTTTTATTATAAATAATCCTCAAATTTCTTGTTCTTTGAGGAACAACAAAAACAAGCATTTTACAAAGGCGAATCGCTTCTTCTTCCAAACCATGACCATGTTTTGTTAGTGCTTTTGCTTTGAATACCTTGCCTTTGTGATTGATATGATATTGAACATGAACCGTTCCTTCTACTTTATTCGCAGCAGCTTCTGGAGGATATACCAAATTATCCAAAATAAATTTTGTCATGGCTTCTACACCTCCTTTGTAAAAAGCCTTTTGTATAAAATCGTTCCCTTTCGTTTTTCTCTTTGACATAGAATATTTTGTGATTTTGTGATTTTGTGATTGTAAGATTGTATTGCAGTTTTACAATCAGCGAAGCGACACAATTTTACAATCACACAATCATAACAATTTACTAACCCGTTCTTTTAAAATCGGAACTACTTCCGCTTCAAACCAAGGATTTTTTTTGTGCCAACCATAATTTCTTGGCGAAGGATGAACAATTGGTAAATATTTTGGCAAATAACTATCATAATTCATCACCGTTTCCGTTAATGTTTTTTTACGGCTTTTGCCTAGAAAGTATTTTTGTGCATACATACCAATCACCAAAGTCAATTCCACATTTGGCAATAATTTTAACACTTTTTCATGCCAAAGCGTAGCACATTCTTTTCGAGGTGGTAAATCTCCGCGATCGCCCGTTCCAGGATAACAAAATCCCATAGGAACAATTGCTATTTTACTATCATCATAAAAAATATCACTATCAATATCCATCCATTTTCGAAGCCGATTGCCACTCGGATCATTCCACGGAATACCAGATTTGTGAACTCGAATCCCTGGAGCTTGCCCAACAATCAATATTTTAGCACTTGATTGAGCTGCCAAAACAGGTCGTGCGCCCATAGGAAGATGATCTTCACAAAAGGTACACGTTTTAATTTCAGCGAGTAAAATTTTTAATTCTTCTTCTATTGACATTATTTATTATTCTCAATAATTACTCCTAATCCTTAATTCTATTTATTCAATACTATCAAAAGGAAATGGTTTAATTTCAACAACTGGTTTTTCTGGTTTTGTCGGTCTTTTGATAATAAAATCCCCTTCGCGTAAATCCTTTGCATAAGTTTCTGCTACTAGCGAATCGACAATAGGAATAGCTTTCCGCAATGCCCTACTTTTGCATTCCGCTGCTCGTTCTTGCTGATAAGCCTTAATTTTCTGATCTAATAACTGCTGAATTTTGGCTTCATCAGACATTTTCTTACCAGCCTCATCTTTTGGCTGAAACGCCAAAATCCCAACCACAAAAACGCCAATCATTCCAATAAAAAAAATCCGTTTCATCCTTTCATTATTAAAAAACACCCAATTAGCTCCACGCCAACTCGGTCATTATCAATTATCAACTCTCCATTATCAATTAGCCTAAAGTCTTGGATCAACTCGTTCACTTTCTAATGCAAGCACCCCAAAAACACATTCATGGACTTTTCTAATTGGTTCTTGTTTTACAAAACGTTCCAATGCTTCGATTCCTAAAGCAAATTCTCGCAATGCTAAAGAACGTTTTCGACCCAAATTTCGCTTTCGCAAACGTACCAAATTTTCATCCAAAGTATAATCTGCGCCATAAATAATACGCAAATATTCTCTTCCTCTACATTTAATTGCAGGCTGAATAATGTCTTTTTCGGTTCGTGCAATAAAATCATAAGGTTTCACGACCATTCCTTCGCCTTGATTATTAGTCAATTCCAACCACCAATTTGTCGCTGCTTCAATTGCTTTTTCATCATTCAAATCTACAATACGAAAAGCAGTAGCTCGTAATAATTCAGCATTTGCAGCACAAATTTGATGAATAGTTCTCATATGCCATTCATGATTTTTGTCGGTATGAACTTTTCCTTCGGTTGCCAAAATATGAAAAGGCGCGATTTGAATATCATCAACAGAATCCACATTCTCGCAATATGCACGATAAGCAATTTGATAATCTTTAATATTTTCTAATCGTTTTTCGTACTTCGATTCTAATTCTTCTACCTCCAGTCCTCTGGCTCTGGCTTTCGCCAAAACGGCTTGTGTCGCACTCAATGCCTGTTTTCCTGATGTACCTACCGCTGCGTATTGTGTCTGAATGAGTGATTTTGCTTTGAAGCTCCAAGGCAAAATTTCACAATCTAATAAGATCCAATCAGTTTCAAGTTCAGCCCAAATATTGGCTTTAGTCAATGCAGTTTGTAATCTTTCTAAAACCGTTTTCTCAATTTCACTATCCGTAAAAAACGGGCGACCTGTTCGCGTATAAGCCACGCCATTGCTTGCTTTCATCGCTCCAAAACGATTTTTTGAAACTGTTTCATCCTTGCAAACAATAATCAAACCACGCGATCCCATTTGTTTTTCTTCACAAATTACGCGCTCCATGCCCATTTTTTTATAATAATCAAAAGCATTTTCTGGATGTTCTAAAAAGCCTTCTTTCTTACTCGTTTCGCTAGGAGACATCGTAGGCGGCAAATGAATAAGCCATTTAGGATGCATCCCAAAACGCGACATAATTTCCAAAGCAGCAATTGAATTATCTTCGCGCAATGTAACATTTTTTCGCAATGCCGTTGTAACTGCTCGCTTTCCAGTCACGTCTTTTATATCTAAAATATCATCGTGAACCTGTTGAGCAGATAAAGCCGCATTGCCCGAAGTTAATGGTTTTTTCGGTTCAGAATACATTTCTTTTGCAGGAATTTCTACTAATTCTCGCTCAGGATAACGCAAAGCCGTCAATTTTCCACCAAAAACACAACCTGTATCAATGTCAATTGTATTGTTGAGCCATTCCGCACTCGGCACAGGCGTATGACCATAAACCACAACCGATTTGCCTCGATAATCCAACGCCCAATTCAAACGAACTGGCAAACCAAATTCATCAATTTCGCCCGTTGTATCGCCGTATAGGCAAAAAGAACGGACTTTTCCAGACGCTCGCCCTTGCATTGATTCTTTAAGTCCTGCGTGAGCAACGACCAATTTTCCGCCATCCACTACATAATGACTGATCAATCCTTTCAAAAATACTCGAACTTCCTCATGGAAAGATTCGGGTTCTTGGGACATTTGCATCATGGTTTCTTCCAAACCGTATTTAAGCTGGATATTTCGCCCTTTAAGGACTCTCAATAATTTATCATCATGATTGCCACAAACACAAAGTGCGGTTTTATTCTCAACCATTGACATGACAATTTTCAAAACCCGTGGTGAATCTGGCCCTCGATCTGTTAAATCTCCAACAAAAAAGGCTTTCCGATCTGCTGGCGGTGTGATTTGGAAACCATACTTATATTTCTCGTCTCTTTCAATGGTATAATTCAATTTTTCCAATAACATTTCCAATTCATCCGCACAACCATGTACATCACCGATAATATCGAATGGACCAGTAATTTCACGTTTATCATTCAACAATTTAAATCGCTTAACGACCGCTTGATTGACTTCTTCTTCTGATTTTAAATTGTAATAAGTACGAACGCCTTCTTTCTTCAATTGTCGAAAAGTTCGTCTTAAATCCTTTAGATGACTCTTGATTACATGAATACCAAAATTTCTATCCGCTCTCGCATTATGACGAGTGATTAGCACGCTTTCGGGCAAATCGAAAATAATTCCAGTTGATAAAACATGGTATTTTTTTGCTAGTTGAAGTAATTTTTGACGACCATGTTGTTGTACATTCGTCGCATCAACTACGGTTAGTTTACCTCTTTTTAATCGTTTAGCAACGATAAAATGTAAGACATCAAAAGCGTCAGCCGTTGCGTCCATACTGTTTTCATCATCATCGACAATAGCACGGCAATAATCAGATGAAATGATTTCGGTAGGTAAAAAATGTTGTCGAGCAAAAGTAGATTTACCCGAGCTAGTAGCTCCGATAAGGAGAATTAAAGAACAATCGGGGATTCTGATTTCCATATTTATTTTTAATTTAGGGACAAGGAAATAAATAACCTACCCAAGATTATTTTTTGCGCGCTCCCTTAAATCGCTGCTTTGTCAAAGATAATAATAGTTCAATAAGTTCCCCAAATGATTGACCTTTCCTCTTTTATCTCTATCTTTATTTAGAAAAACATTCATTTAATATCCACAAAACAAGTTTTATGATTTTTAAAAACAAACTAACATTTATCCTCATTTTTTGCCTTTCTCATACCTTTTCTGGTAATAGCCAAAGTTTAGAATTTCAATGGAAAAAGAATTTTGAAAGCGAGAAAGGCAACTCGATCAGCGCCGTAATTGAGGACGATGCTGGTCATATTGTTTTTGCTGGTGAGACTCGAAATGAGCACGCTCAATTAGATCTTTGGCTACTCAAAATTGATAAGTTAGGCAGAACAATTTGGACTAAAAATTTTCCAAGAAGAGGACATCAAAGGGTTTTTTCACTCCTTAAAACCGAAACAGGTTTTATGGTTGGAGCTAATGATATTCCAACGAGAACAGCTGCTCGCCCATTCGTTTTATTTGTTGATAATGATGGAAATGCAACTAAAAAAACTAAAATTAAATACAAACAAGAGTTACGATTAAAGAAGCTCAAAAAAGTAGGTGATGACTTTTATGGTGTTGGAATAACCATCAAACCTATGGAAGATATTTTCACAGATGGCATTTTAATGAAATTCAATAAGGATTTTGATCTTGTTTCGGAAATGAACTTTCAACCCGATTCGGTCATTTTAGAACATCCTGTTACTAAATTACCTTGGAACTACGTTTCGACCGCAGAACCTAGAGATTTCTTAGTGATGGATGATGAAACGTTGCTTTTGACTGGTTATCAATCCTCAGAAAAAGTAACTGATTTTTGGACTGCCAATATTGATTTTAAAAACAAAAAAATACGCTGGGAAAGTAAAATTAATCAACATTTTGGTGGAAATGAGGCTTTTCAGTTGATCGAAACACCAGACCATCAACCCTTAATGATTGGAACAAGATTTGACATTATCGGAGAAGTAGGAACTTACTATGGTAATGCAATAAAATTTGATAAAGAAACAGGAAAAGTCCTTTTTTCCGAGTTATATCAAGCTAAAAAGACTAACCGATTTGATCGTATTCTTCAAGCTTTCCCTACCAAAAACGGCTGTTTTTTAGTCGGATTGAGCGGGTTAGATCCTTATCGTCTAACAAAAGGGGAAGTACCACAAGATATTTGGGTTGTCTTTATTGATCATGATGGGAAAATGTTATGGGAACAAACCATTCCTCAAGTCGGAGAAGAACGTGGCGTGAATTTTTTAGTCACCGCCGAAAACGAGTATTATATTTTTGCGAAAGCTTATCAAAAAAATGGGACAGGTGATTTACAGGTTTTAAAGATTGCATTTCCGTAATGATGGAATTGTGGGATTGATAAAATTTAGACTTTGCTTCAATACAATCACACAATTTTTTCAATCACTATTATTTAACATTCAAAAACAGGTTTTATGACTTTTAAAAACAAACTAATATTTCTTCTTATTTTTTGCTTTTGTTATTCTTTTTATGGCAATAGCCAAAGTTTAGTTGTTCAATGGAAAAAGAATTTTGGAGGAGAGAAAAATGATGCGATTAGTGCCATAGTCGAAGATGATGCTGGTGATATTGTTCTGACAGGTGAAAATCAAAACGAGCATAATCAATTGGATCTTTGGATTCTCAAGATTGATAAAACGGGCAAAACGATTTGGAGCAAAACTTTTCCAAAGAGAGGACATCAAAGGGCTTTTTCGATTCTCAAAACCGAAACGGGTTTTATAATTGGTGGGAATGATGTTCCGACAGGGACACAAGCTCGTCCATTTATTTTGTTTATAGATAATGATGGAAATAAAACTAAAAAAATCACAATTGAATATCAACAAGAATTGCGCTTCACGAAACTCAAAAAAATAGGCAATTATTTTTATGCGATTGGAACGACTAGCCGCCCGTCAAATGATCTTTTCACAGATGGCGTTTTAATTAAATTCAATAAAAACTTTGATGTCGTTTGGGAAATGAAATTCAAATCTGAACCGCTCATTCATGAGCATCCGATTACTAAAAAACCTTGGCATTATGCTTCAACGGCAGAACCTAGGGATTTTTTAGTGATGAATGACGAAACTTTGATTTTGACGGGTTATCAATCTTCTAAAAAAGTAACCGATTTCTGGACGATGAATATTGATACTAAAAATCAAAAAATACGCTGGGAAAGTAAAATCAATACTTATTATGGTGGTAATGAGGCTTTTCAATTAGTCAAAACGCCTGATAATCAACCTTTAATGATTGGAACGCGGTATGATAAACCAAAAGATTTTACCTATTTTGGTAATGTTATTAAATTTGATAAAACAACTGGAAAGGTACTTTTTTCGGAACTTTATCAAGCGGAAAAAACAGAACTTTTTGATCGTATTCTTAGCGCTTTTCCTTCAAAAAATGGTTGTTTTTTAATTGGATTGACTGGAACAAATCCTTCTCGCGTAACAACAGCGGAAGTACCACAGGATATTTGGGTCGTTTTCATTGATCACGATGGAAAAATGTTAGGGGAGGAAACTATTCCTCAAATTGGTGAAGAACGAGGTATTGATTTTTTAGTCACCGCTAAAAATGAGTATTTTATTTTTGCGAAAATTTATAAGGAAAACGGTACGACTGATTTGCAGGTTTTAAAAGTAGGATTTCCATAACTATTATGATTGTTGGATTGCTTGATTGTTGTGAATTAACTGATGTTTTTCAACAATCAAGCAATCATAACAATCAAGCAATTCAGCAATTTATTTTCCTACTGTTTTAATTAGCGTTCCGCTAGTCAATGGCTGTGTCAATTCCATACCATTCAAAATTGCCAACTCATTATGACGATCCGAAGATTGATTGAACTGTCCTAAAACTTGTTGCAAAGTTCCTGCTTTTTTGACTGTTTGAATTTTAATTCGTTCTGGCTGACGAGATAATTTGTCTGGATCAGTCAATGTTCTAAAATTACTCATCACATTTCTAAAATATCCCTCTTGCCCTGAAAAATCTGTAATTGCTGCAACTCCCATTAGGTTGTAAATCAAGCCATTATATTCTACCAGAGTAGTCAAAATCCGAACAGGTGCTTGCTCTTGTTGTTGTTGCTGCTGACCTTGTTCTGCGGCTGCTGGCACTTGCTCTGCAATATACTCCAAACCATTCAAGCCATTGATATTTATTTTTTTAGAACTGATTTCTTTCAATTTGTATTTAGTCAACATATCCGTTTTGACTTGATCCAAAGACGTTCCTGACCCTGCGGTAAGTTGCATCATGGCTTTGCCTGATTCTGGTGCCATTTGGAACGATGCTGGCGAATTTTGATATTTCCAATCTGTTGGAACAGGAAATTGAAATTTTAATTCTGGGTGATAGAACATCCAATTTTCGACAAAACCTTGTCGCGGATCTTCTCCATAAACCATACCCTCAATCATTCTCAAATACGAATCACGTCCAACTTTCAAATTATCTTTATTAACATTTTTTTGAATATTATCGGACATCTCGTGGACTTTCGTAAAACGATTATCAGGATTTGGGTGCGTTGACATAAAATCAGGTACACTCTGACCGCTTGCTTTGCTTAATCGACCAATTGTACTAAAAAAGTTAGCCATATTATGAGAGTCATAACCGATACTCGTCGAATATTCAACACCCAATTTATCGGATTGACTTTCATTATCGCGGCTAAATTTCAAAAACAATAAGCCTAAACCCTGCATTGCCGTGTTTCCATATTCTCGAAATTTGGAAGAAGCAATCATTCCTCCGATGACTAATACCTGAGCAGCCATTTGTTTAGTTTGTTGTTTCGCACTATGTCGGGCAGTAATATGACCGATTTCATGTCCTAAAACACCTGCAAATTCTGCTTCATTATTGAAATGCGCCATAATTCCACGCGTAAAATAAACATAACCACCAGGTACTGCAAAAGCATTTACCACATGGGAATCAACTACTTTAAATTGATATTTTAAATGTGGTCGATGAGAAATTTTAGCCATTTGTTGCCCTTTCTCATCAATAAATTTTTGCATTTTTTCATCTTCATAAACACCAAATTGAGCTAAGACTTGAGGATTATAATTATCTCCCATCTTTTGCTCCTGGCTTTCAGAAACCAAACTTAATTCGCGCTTACCTGTAACGGGATTTCGCATACAAGAATTAGAAACTAGCGTGACCATTAGTAAGATCGCTATTGTTTTGATGGATTTTTTAGTCATAGATCAATTGGTTTTTATTTTTATAAATTTATATTACTACTAGTTATCAGTCATTAACAGATTATAATTAAATATATAAATTTAAGACGACAGTCTAAAAAAAGTCATGAAGTAGATTGATTGTTTTTTAATAAAAAAAGCTTAACTATTTCAATTAACTATCTGATTATGAATAAACTGCTGCGAAAAATGCCTTTAATTTTTGTTCATCCAAATCTCCATTTGTTCGAACAGCACTACATAAATCTACCCCAAATGGCTGAACTGTTTCAATTGCAGTCTTAACATTCCCAGCATTTAAACCACCGGCCAAAAATAATGGAATATCAATCGCCTCTCGGATTTGTCGGCTAATATTCCAGTTATGTATTTTTCCTGTTCCGCCTAGTGTTTTTATCTTTAAATTAGGATTACCAGAGTCTAACAAAATAGCATCGACATGTTGTGCTGCTTCAATCGCTTTTTCAATTGATTTTTCATCTAATACATGAATAACTTGGACTAATTTTACACTTGGTAATGCTGCTTTAATTTGCTCATAAGACCCCGAGGAAAGTGCATCAACTATCTGAATAGTAGAGGTTTGCACTTTTTTATAGTGTTGAATAATAGCTTGTGCATCCGTTTCGCTAGTCAAAAGAAATGTAGCAATTGGCGGCGGAACTTTTTGGGTGATTTGATCAATGAGTTTATCATCAATGATACCAGGACCACTGGGCATATTTCCAACTAATCCTAAGGCATCTGCGCCATATTTAATCGCTAAATTAGCCTCTGCAATACTACTAATACAACAGATTTTTATTCGTGTTCTCATCTTTTACACTTTGTTATTATTTTTACTATAATTTTTTTTGATCAATACAATTATAGTAAAATAATTGCTAGTTGAAGCAGCTATATTATAAATAATATTTCAAAAATGATTATATTGCAACCATTCTATTATAGAAATTAATTGATTCACTTTATGGAAGTCATTTGGCTTAGTTTCCCACAGTTTGAAAATCAAGAATTCAAAAAGGCTTTGATCATTTTGGGCTATCAAACCTATGGAAACTTAGAAATATTCCGAAACGAAGAACACCTTAAATGTTTTCATGATAAGATTTTAGATCGAGCTACGCCAAATTGGAAAGAAATCTATAAGGGCTATGATGCGATGATACAAACTCCTCCTACTTTATATTATCAAGAATATTTAAAAATTAATCCTGATATTAAGTTTGTTATTGAAGATATAGATAGTTTGACTTGGTATAAAAGGTATAAGCGAGTAATTCGATATTTTAAATGGCTTCAACCGCTTCGATTGTTTAAACACTCTCGAAACTACCTTAATTTGATGGACAAAATGTTCTATCTTATTGTCAAGGGAGATTCTGCACCAATTAATGCGCAAGTACAATACAACAACTTCATTCAGGAAATCAAGACTAATATACCAGAGGAACAACTTTTATTTTTTTCTCCACATGAAGGTTGGGAACCGCTTTGTCAATTTTTAAATAAACCCATCCCTAATAAAAAATTACCTTATAGAAATACTGATGTAGAAATAAACAAAACTATCGGTAATGTTGTTTTATCTATATTCAAAAAAAATGTGATTATACTTGTTTTATATTTTGGAACATTAATAGGATTAATTACCTACCTTTTATTCTTCTACGATTAATAGGCTTCCTTCTAAAGAGTTTAGCACAGCTAAACTCCGTTTTTCCTGTCTTGATTAGTTTCAAAATCTGAATTTCCATTCAACACAAAATCATTTTAGAATAAAGTCTAATTTCTTTTCATTTTTTATAAAAAAGATTAACTATACAATCAATTTAATCTGCAAATGCAAGAAAATCTGCATCACCTACATTTCAATTTTTTAGCTTTAGCTAAATTTACTCAAATAAAGTAAGAAAATTCATTAGCCTATCGTATAAAAAAGTAATAAAAACAAGGTTTATCAGTTTTTTCTTATAAAAAAAATTCGTTACACATAAGAATTATTATATTTGCATGTTGATTGCAGAAAAGTAATCTAACATTAAGCTTGTTTAGCCTCAACTTGATGCATTGTAACAGGCAATTTTTAAAGAAAATTAAGGCAAAAATTATCATTTAGGATAAATTATAGTTTCACTATTTTCCTTTATTTAAATGATAATAGCAAAAGTGATATAAGATATGTTTGAAAGTTTATCGGAAAGGCTCGAAGGTGCGTTTAAAACCCTAAAAGGTGATGGACGAATCACCGAACTCAACATTGCGGAATCCGTCAAGGAGATTAGAAGAGCATTGGTCGCTGCCGATGTGAACTATAAAATAGCTAAAGAATTTACTAATAAAATAAAGGATAAAGCCCTTGGTGAAAAGGTATTGACTGCCGTGAAACCAGGAGAATTGATGGTTAAAATCGTTAATGACGAATTAACCGAATTGATGGGCGGAACGAGTGCCGAAATCGACATCAAAGGGAAACCTGGGATTATTTTGATCGCGGGTTTGCAAGGTTCTGGTAAAACAACCTTCTCTGGAAAACTAGCTCGTTTTCTAAAAACAAAACAGCACAAACGCCCTTTATTGGTCGCGTGTGATGTTTATCGTCCTGCTGCGATTGAGCAACTTTCAACGCTGGGCAAGCAAATTGGCGTTCCTGTTTATTCTGAGATTGATAATAAAAATCCTGTTGATATTGCAACTAATGCTATTCAACATGCAATTGCTAATCACAATGATGTTGTTATTGTGGATACGGCTGGTCGTTTGGCGGTAGATGAGGCGATGATGACAGAGATTTCTAATATCAAGGATGCCTTAACACCTAATGAGACGCTTTTTGTAGTGGATTCAATGACGGGGCAAGATGCGGTTAATACTGCAAAAGCTTTCAATGAGAGAATCAATTATGATGGTGTGGTTTTGACCAAATTGGATGGTGATACGCGAGGTGGAGCAGCGCTTTCTATCAAATATGTAGTTGGTAAGCCGATCAAGTTTGTCAGTATGGGGGAAAAATTGGAGACATTAGATGTCTTTCACCCAGATCGGATGGCTACTCGTATTTTGGGTATGGGAGATATTGTTTCCCTTGTTGAAAAAGCACAAGCTCAAATTGATGAAAAAGAAGCCGCTCGTCTTCAAAAACGAATTAGCAAAAATCAATTTGATTTTGACGATTTCTTAACACAAATTGGTCACATCAAGAAAATGGGTAATATCAAAAGTTTGATGTCGATGATCCCAGGTATGGGCAAATTGGCTAAAAATTTAGATATTGATGATAATGCTTTTACGAAAGTAGAGGCAATTATTAAGTCGATGACACCTTATGAACGCGCTCATCCAGAGGTAATGAATGCAAGTAGAAAGAAACGTATCGCCGATGGTAGTGGAAATTCTTTGATGCAAATCAATCAATTTATCCGTCAATTTGAGGATATGCGCAAGTTTATGCATCAAATGAGCAAGCAGCAAGGCGGATCAGGTGGAGCAGGGGCTACTGGTGGCAGCAAGCGAAAAAGTCGCCTAAGTTTAAAACGAAATAAAAATAAAAGGAAAAAGAGAAGATAATTTTTCTCCTTTGTCATTAAAAAACTCGCTTTCTTACTCAGAAAGTGAGTTTTTTAGTTTCAGTACTAGTTAAACTAATGACATAGTTGACAAACTAAAAATATAGTTGTATATTGGAATGATTTTTACAATAAACTAAATAACCTTAATCAAACGTTAGAGTTTAATATTTATCAAGTATCCATTATAAACTATCAATTAAATAACATATGAAAAAGTTACTCACACCATTGGAGTTAAAGGTGATGAATATTCTTTGGAAGATAAATCGGGGTTTTATCAAAGATATTCGTGATCATTGGGATGAAGCGCCAATTCCAGCGTATAATACGGTCTCTACGATTGTTAGGATATTAAAAGATAAAAAGAATTATATCGGTCATAAAGCTTATGGGCGTACCCATGAATATTTTCCGACCGTTTCGAAAGAAGATTATCAAAAACAATTTATTAATAGCGCAGTGCAAAATGTATTCTCTGGTTCATTGACTTCTCTTGTATCTACTCTAGTAGATCGAGAAAGCGTTTCAACATCTGAACTAGATGAATTACGCTCTTTATTAAAAGATTTTGAAGGGGATAAATAAGATTTTGTTTGGGCTTTATTAATCAATTTTTGATCTAAGTAACATTCAAAAAATAACTTCCCTATTTGGAGTGAAAACTAAACGTTAACTCTGCGTCAGAAAAATCTAGGTTTAGCCCGCTAAACTACGATTTTCCTTCCTTGATTTAACATTTAGTTTTCTACTCAAATGAGAAACTTATTTTTTTCTCATTACTAATTGAAAATTATTAGTATAAGAAATAAAATCCAAAGAAACTCTAAACGTGTATCTTGCTAGATTAAACAATGTCAAAAGAATTTTAATCTAGCAATTACTGCATGCAGCACAAATTATTTACCTAGATGATATATCTATACTTACTACTAGGCTATTTATTATCTGGATTAGGGTACGTGGTTTATCGCTTTTTGATAAAAAATAAAATCACACCTAGACAGACTAAGGTATATATTTACTCTATTGTTGGATTGAGTTTATTATTGCCATTACTCTTTTTACAGGGCGTTCCTTTGGGTAATTTTGGTGAAGAACAAGCCAAAATCATCGCGCCGACGGCATTTGTGAATGAACCTGTATTGGATAAAGCATTAAAATCCTGTTATGATAAAGTTAATTCACAAGAAGGGCTTTGTCATTGTGAACAATTGCAGGAGTCGAATTTATTGTATTTTCAACCTAACCCATTTTACGATTTTTTAATTAAAAATAAAACAGCTATTCAAAAAGGCGCAATAGGTGTTACACTAATTATTATTTTAGGGCTTTTGATGAAAATCGCTTATCTTATTTATTTGATTCGCACTAGTGAAATTCAAAAACGAGCAGTGGAAGGGAAAACTTACCGCATTTTAAGACGAGAAGGCTCATTTATGGCTGCGTCTTTTAGGCTTTGGTATCGTTATATTTTATGGCATCCTTCTTTGGATTTGTTGCCCAAGTCGGAGCAAGAAGCTATTTTAATGCATGAGATTTCTCACATCAAAAATGGAGATACTTTTGAGCAAATCGGCTTGATGTTTTTGCAAGTATTCTGGTTCATTAATCCTGTTTTTTATTTTATTAAAAAAGAATTGGACTTAGTGAATGAATTTATGGCAGATGAATTTGCTTTGCGCAAAACGGGTAATCCACATTCTTATGCAACACTTTTAGTTAAACTAAAAGAACAACAGCAAGTTGGATTGACTAGATCTATCAATGGAGGTTCGCTCAAAACTAGGATTTTAGCAATCCTTAATCCGCAACAATTCATTTATATGCGTTATATGCCTGCAATCGTTACGGCTGTTGCAGCGACAATGTTGGCGTTTTCAGCAAGTACAGCACCTCTGATGAGTGAGCAGTATTCATTGTATGAAGAGTATTGTTTTATGCATGATGAGCATGATAAGACGGGAAAAAAGATTTTTTGTCGAGCTTGTTTGTATGAAGACTTGCAGCATGAACATGAAAAAGCGGGTGAAGATTGGAATAAATTAGTTGAGCATCAAGGTCATGAGCATAGATAATTTTTAATTATTTAGTTCACTGAATAAAATGGGAATAATGATAATAAGTAATTATCATTGTTCCCATTTTATTTTATCCATTGCTCAATTATTTCTGTATTGCCTTTTCTTGAAAAAAATTGTTCCATGCAAAATCAGGAACAGCTAAATATGATAACCTTAATATTCTTATGTTTTTATTTAATATTGCTAATAACACACAAAAATGTAATTATGTTACTATTTTTTAATAATATTAAAGCGAATATTCGCATGTAAAATTCAATATTTTTAAAGAAAGGAATACAAAAACATAATTCACATAATAATTCGCTCACTAAACCTCCCAATATGTAGGGTTTAATAGAAATTATAATAATTATTATCAATTTTTCATTGTATTATTACCAATTGTAAAGAATTAAACAACTGTTCTTTTTTATACAAAAAAAACCTTTTAGCAATCAATAAAAAGTTGATTGCTAAAAGGTTTTTTCAAATAAATCTGCTTGAATAAGCTTTTTTATTTGATAAAAATAGAAAACTCTAAATTCTATTATTTTCATCTGGAAAAACAGCTAGTGGCTTATATTTTTTAGCTTCCTCAAAATCCATGAAGGCATAAGAAATAATAATCACTATATCACCAACAGCTACTCGACGAGCCGCCGCTCCATTTAAGCAGATCACACCTGAATTTCGTTCACCTCTAATGATATAGGTTTCTAAGCGTTCTCCATTATTGTTATTTACAATTTGAACACGCTCGCCTTCTATCATATTAGCAGCTTCCATCAATGCCTCATCAATCGTGATACTACCTACATAATTTAGGTTAGCTTCAGTGACTGCAACTCGATGTATTTTTGATTTAAAAACTTGAATCATCATAGTTTGTTTAGTATGTAATTTAAAAAACGAATAACTAAATAGTTCGAATTTTAAATTGGTTAAAATGATTATTGCTCTTTGATAATTTGCTTAGGTAGTGAAAATTAAAATAACTATAAAAACAAGAATAAAACTATTCTAATACCTTGTTTGATTAAACGATTATTTTAAAAACTAAGGTGTTTTAATTTTTCTTCTAAGTTAGCCAATTAGAACAATTACTATTTTGACGAAATTGTTAATCAAAAGTACAGTTTTTAAGATCTTGATGCTTAAATTAAAAAATTAACATAGTGTTGCCCATTCAATTTTTGAATAAAAATTGTTATTTTTTTTTTAGTAAAAGTAATAGAATAGTGTTTTTTTTTAGGAAAAATGAAAAATATAGTGAATATAATTTAAAATATTGAAATTTTATTTCATTTTACAAAAAAGACCGATTAGTCTTTTTTTGGCTATAATGCTTTTAAAATTATGTTATCAATAAGGCGAATGTTCGCGATATATACAGCGGTACAAGCGACTAGAGATTGAGTGTTTGATTTGTCTTTAACTAATTGTAAGCTTTGCCCATCAACAATTTCAAAATAATCCATTTTAAATGCTTCGATTTTATTCAAACGACGAACTGCATTATTTTTAACTTCTCCAATAGATAAATCTTGGATTTCAGCTTTTGCTTTGCTCAGAATTTGACGGATTTTAGGAGCAATCTGCCTAGCTTCTTCTGTCAATCGCACATTTCTTGAGCTTAATGCCAAACCATCTGTTGCTCGTGCAATCGGACATCTAACTAGCTTAATATCCCAATCGACTTGTTCTAGCATTGATTGTATAATTCTCCATTGTTGATAATCCTTTTGTCCCATAAAAAGATCCGTAGGTTGTACAATATCCAAAAGGCGATACACAACTTGCGCCACACCTTCAAAATGCCCAGGGCGATGCTCTCCTTCCATCAAATGATCTAGTCCATTAAAATCAAAGTCAGGATAAGTTAAATTCTTAGGGTAAACTTCCTCAACACTAGGTAAAAATAAGACCTGAACGCCAGCAGTTTCAAGCATTACAATGTCATTTTCGATAGTTCGAGGATACTTTTCTAGATCATCTGCATTGTTAAATTGAGTTGGATTAACGAAAATACTACATACTGTTACATCTGTTGTTTCCAAAGATAACGCCATCAGAGAAAGGTGACCATCGTGCAACGCGCCCATTGTAGGGACAAAACCCACTTTTTTTCCTGCCAATTTTTCTTGTTGAATAAACGCTTTTAGATCTTTTTCTTTCTTGAAAAGTAACATAGTTAAAGTTTTAAAATTTTGCTAATATAAGTGCGTTTACAGATAGATACTAATTATTTTCAAAAAATTTCTTAAATTTGCACTCCAAAATTAAAAGGGAAAATATACATAATATCAAAAGAATACCAATTTTAGTAAGAATAGAACCTTACAAAGAGAGTTTCAAGTATATTGTGACATATCTCTCCAAATCAATTTAAATCTGTTAAGAGTTTATGGCAAAGACGAAGGTCCTGATCATTACACAAGAGATGAAGCCTTATACCGCTCTCTCCGAGATTTCTGAAATAGCACGTCGATTACCCCAGCATATACAGGAACAAGGCATGGATATTAGGATTCTAATGCCTAAGTATGGAACAATCAATGAAAGACGTCACCGACTTCATGAAGTAGTACGATTATCTGGGATGAACATTATCGTCGATAAGGATGATTATCCTTTGGTTATTAAAGTTGCTTCGTTACCTGGTACTAGAATGCAAGTTTACTTTTTAGATAATGAAGATTTCTTTAAGCGTAAATCTGTTTTTGAAGATCCTGATGGGAAGCCATTTGAAGATAATCCTGATAGAATGGCATTCTTTTGTAAAGGAGTGATAGAAACGGTGAAAAAATTTGGTTGGCCTCCTGCTATTATCCACTGTCATGGTTGGATGACAAGTTTGATTCCGCTATATATTAAAACGGCTTATAAAACTGAACCTCTTTTCAGAGAATCAAAAGTTATTTATTCAGCCTACAATAATTCACTAGAAAGTACTTTTCAAGATAACTTTCTTAAAAAAGCATCAATCAATAATTTATCGTCAGATGATTTGAGTGCATATGTGAAAGATGGAGCAATTTCGCTGCATTCTGGAGCTAGTCAATATGCTGATGGATTAATACTTGGCAGCGAAAATTTTGAAAGCGACGTTTTAGAAATGTTCAACAATTCAAGTAAACCCAAATTAGCGTTTGTAGATGCAGAAAACTATTTAGATTCTTATCTAGAGTTTTATAAAGAACTGCTATCGTAACGTAAAAGAGCGTTTACTTGAAAGTGTTTTATAGAAAAACAAGATAATATTTATTAATAAATAGGTTATAGGAAGAAATATCTTGACAATATGAATTCTTATGATTGCTAATAATTGTTCAATTATTAAATTGTTAGAGACAACAATAGAATAATCATGATAATTTTAACAAAAAAACAAAACCTATTTATTTTAAATATTATCTTTATTTTTTATAAAACCTTTTCATTTATTAAAAGCAATATAAGTACATAGAATGAAACAATTTTGGGGTTTCTGCGTAGCAGTTTTAATATCAGCTTCTCTTTTTACATCATGTAATCAAGCAAGTTTAATTGGAGCAGATATAATACCAACAGAAGATAATATTAATGTAGCGTACACTGATACGCTTAGTTTGAGAGCAACTACTGTTAGAGAAGATAGTGTAAAAGTATATGATCCGAGTCCTTCATTACAACCTTCAAGACACTTGTTAGGTCATGTAAACGATCCAGAATTTGGTATATATACTTCAAACATTTATACTCAATTAGAATTATTAACAACTAGTCCTGAATTTGAAGGAGCTACATTGGACTCAATAGTTTTAGTACTTGCTTATTCTCCCAAAGGTCATTATGGCGATTTGAGTAAACCGTTTAATTTAAAAGTGTTCGAGGTCACGGAAGACATGGAAGAGACATCTATCTATTATTCTGATCAAGAGTTTGCGACAGCAAGTGCACTTTTAGGAGAAAAAACGTTTATACCAGCACCTCTTGACTCTGTTTTAATTGATACAAATTATGTTCAACCCCACATAAGAATTCCCTTAGATAATGCACTTGGTGAACGATTTTTAAATGTAACGGATTCAACCGTTTATCAGAGTGATGCGTTTTTTACTGATTATTTTAAAGGTTTAAAGATTGTAGGTAATGATGGCAATAATGATGCTATTATAGCATTTAATTTGCTAAGTGCTTGGTCAAATGTAGAGATACATTATACTATCCAAGATACAATTCAAAAAGTTTTTGGATTACGAGCTAAATCAGGTTCTACCAAAACAATGAATTTTACACATGATTATTCTGCTGCACCTGTTTTGAGTTTTATTGATAATACAACTTTAGGTGATAGTTTGGTTTTCGTGCAATCATTAGAAGGTTTAAATGTAAAAATTGAAATGCCTTATATTGATGAAATAAATAATATTCTTGTTAATAAAGCTGATTTAGTAGTACAAGTAGCTCAAGATGCAAATTCAACAATTTATCCTATTCCAGAGCAATTAATTTTATTGCGCAAAAATAGCAATGGAGAGTTTATTTTTATTGAAGATATTGCAGTTTCTATTAGCCGAACTTCTAGCTTTCAGGGTTCATTTGGAGGTCAATCCGAAGAAAACGCTGCTTCTATTATGGAATATTCTATGAATATTTCAAGTCATCTTCAAGATATGATTGATGGCAGTTTGGATAATAGTGATCTATATCTAACGACTTACCCTAAATCTGGAGAACCTAATAGATTAATCATTGGAGGAACAAAACATTCACAGTACAAGATGAAAATTCAGTTAACTTATACTAAATTAGATTAATACCATGTGCGGAATTGTTGCTTATATTGGGCAAAAAGAAGCCTACCCAATCCTTATTAAAGGATTGCAGCGTTTAGAATATCGTGGATACGATAGTGCTGGCGTTGCCTTATTCAATGATGGAAACTTAAATATTTTAAAAAGAAAAGGTAAGGTTAACGACCTCCTTCAATTCTCCAAAGATAAAAATACAGCGGGGAATATTGGTATGGGACATACTCGTTGGGCAACTCATGGAGTTCCTAATAATACGAATGCCCATCCTCACCCATCTGGTGATGGTGATTTGGCGATTATTCATAATGGTATTATTGAAAACTATGAACCATTAAAGAAAGCCTTAAAGAATAAAGGTCATATTTTTACCTCTGATACAGATACCGAAGTATTGGTACATTTGATTGAAGAGGTTCAAAGAGAGACAAAAACTGATATTGCAGAAGCAGTTCGTTTAGCATTATCTCAAGTTATTGGAGCTTATGCTATTGTCGTTTTAGACCAAAAAGACCCAACTAGACTTGTTGCGGCACGTAAAGCAAGTCCGCTTGTGATTGGTATAGGTAAGGATGATTTTTATTTAGCTTCCGATGCAACTCCTATTATTGAGTACACTAAAAATGTAGTATATCTTAATGATGAAGAGATTGCAGTTGTTGATTTGAAAAATGGTCTTGAAATAAAAACAATTGCTAATGAACCACAAGTGCCTGTAATTCAAGAAATCCACATGGAAGTGGAGCGATTGGAAAAAGGCGGTTATGATCATTACATGCTCAAAGAAATTTATGAGCAACCTAGAACAATTGCCGATTGTATGCGTGGCAGAATTGACTCTAAAAACAATCGAATTTATCTAGGTGGTATAATGGAGCATAAAAAGCGATTTCAAAATGCGAAACGAATTATTATCGTTGCATGTGGAACGTCTTGGCATTCTGGCTTGATAGCTGAATATCTAATTGAGGAATTAGCACGCATTCCTGTTGAGGTTGAATATGCTTCAGAGTTTAGGTATAGAAACCCAATTGTTGGTGAAGGTGATATTGTTATCGCATTGTCACAATCTGGTGAAACAGCTGATACTCTAGCAGCATTAGAAATTGCTAAAAAACGTGGTGCGATGATTTATGGTATCGTCAATGTGGTAGGATCTTCTATTGCACGATTGACTGATGCAGGTTCTTACATTCATGCTGGACCAGAGATTGGTGTTGCTTCTACAAAAGCTTTTACTGGACAAGTCACTTTGTTGACTATGATGGCTTTGAATTTAGCTCATGAAAGAGGAACAATTTCAGAGTCTGAATATCAAAAATTGATTATTGAGCTAGAGAATGTTCCAAATAAAATTAAGGAGTTATTAGCGAATAACGAAGAAAATAGTAAGATTAAATATATAGCTTCTGTATTTCAAAATGCAGAGAATGCACTTTATTTAGGAAGAGGCTATAATTTTCCAATTGCATTAGAAGGTGCGTTGAAATTAAAAGAAATTTCATATATTCATGCAGAAGGTTATCCTGCTGCTGAAATGAAGCATGGCCCGATTGCTTTGATAGACGAAAATATGCCTGTGGTAGTTGTAGCAACTAATCATAGTGCATATGAAAAAATCTTGAGTAATATTCAAGAAGTCAAAGCAAGAAAAGGACGTGTTGTTGCAATTGTAGAACAAGGTGATGTTCATATTAAGAATATTGCTGATTTTGTGATTGAAATACCAAAAACAGCAGAACCACTTACACCGCTTCTTGCTGTTATTCCACTTCAATTACTCTCTTATCATATTGCAGTAATGAGGGAATGTAATGTAGATCAACCCCGTAATTTGGCTAAATCAGTTACAGTAGAGTAATTTTTTTGATAAAACAGTCAACTTTTTGGTAAGTTGGCTGTTTTATACGTCATTTGTAATATGTTTTTGTAAAATATTTAGACCTAAAAAACAGTTGAATTAAGAAAGCATAAAAATCTAAAAAGGTTAGATAACTTATTTCAACTACAACCATACTTATTATTCTATTCAAATTGAATAAATATTAAAATAAGTTTAATGTATTAAATCCTGCAATTTCCGAATTCAATTGAGCTATATCATAGCAAATAATCATTTCAATAATAAAGTAGGATCAACAAAAAACAATAAGAAGTTAATTTATTAGATCTTAACTAATCTTTTATACAGGTAACTGTATATTACACCTATATTATCTAATCTAAAATTTCAATCTCTAAAACAATACTCTCGCTTATCTAAGGTATAATTATTGTATTATAATTAATGTAATTATTATCAAAAGTAAAGCTTTTATTACTATCTCATTAAGAAAAATAAAAAATTATTATATTTGTAACTACTTGATTTATAATAATAAGCAAAATATATTTAAATTTAATCAATAAAGGTATTTAAACCCTTTAAAACTCAAGACTATAATTTTTACTATTCATGAAATATAATACAGTCAAGCCAAAGCTGATCATACCTGAATATGGTCGAAATATTCAAACGTTAATCTATTATGCTAAAACAATAGAAGATAAAGAGGAAAGACAAGCATTTGTAGAGAAAATTCTTGAGTTGATGCAACAAATGCACCCTCAAGCAAGAAATGTAGAAGATTATAAAGCTAAATTATGGTCGCATCTTGTACGTATTGGCAATTATGAGCTAGATATTGATATTCCTGATAATGTCACGCTTGAACCGTTAGAAAAGAAAAGACCTAATCAACTTAGTTATCCTGATGGTAATGTCAAATTTCGTCATTATGGTCGCAATGTGCAAGAAATGATTGCTAAGGCGATTGCAATGGAGGATAAAGAAAAACAAGCCGATTTCACTCATGTGATAGGTGCTTACATGAAAATGGCTTATAAATCTTGGAATCAACCTGTTGTTAGTGATGAAAATATCATCCGCGACTTGAAAATTCTTTCTGGTGATCAATTAGAAGTTGATGACAATATGTCTTTAGATGATGTTTATTCTTTCCGTAAAAGAAATAATAATAATAATCGTCGTAATGATAGCAGAGGAAGTAGAGGAAGAGATAATAGAGGAAGAGATAACAGGGGAAGAGATAACAGAGGAAGAGATAATAGAGGAAGTAATAATTATAAGAAAAGAAAATAACTTTTTTATAAAAAGAGGCTGTCTCAAAAGGGCAGCCTCTTTCTATTTAGTTCCTAGAGAAGACTATTAAATTTCTTCTTAAGAAACAAGTACTTATTAATTTATGGATATTGAAATAGCACTTATTCCTCTTGTGAATTAGAAGAGATAACAAAAGGAATATACATTTGATATGACTATTGGAGATGTAAGGTTCTAATCGTAATATTGGATTTAAATAGATTCATTGACAATTTTTGCCAGAATGAATATTTTTTAAATCCAGCGGTGGCTTGCCCCGTTGTTTTTCAAAGAGTTAGATCAATGGAGCAAGCCCACATTAGAATAAATGGCAAAAATTGTCAATCAACCTTTAAATATTCTAATTGGATATATCGAAATGGGAAAAAATAGATTAAATTTGGAATAGAAGACAAGTAGAGCATGTTTAATTTTATTGGTATTAATTACATTTTATAACAACATCAAAAACCTTATTTCGTTATTTTTGTATCAACTACTCTTCTCTCATCAAATCCATTAAGTAGGGGTAATAAAAAATCTAAAGACTACTTAAATCACGGATTTTTATCATTTGATATGAAAAAAATTACTTTACTTGCCGTACTTTTAGTCTTTTCACAAATCCTTTTTGCAGAAAAACACTATAAGTTTACTACAACCGTAGAAGCGGCTTATAAAAGTGCATTAGCACTAAAATTCAATGAAGCCAAGCAGTTATTAGCTAAAGAAAGGAAGGAAAATCCAGAAAATCTAATGCCGTATTTTGTAGAGGATTATATTGATTTCTACACTTTATTAGTCGATGGTAGCACGGCAAAATTTAAAAAGCTATCCAAAAACAAATCAGCACGTATTGATAAACTCTCTAAAGGTGATGCACTTTCGCCTTATTCTTTATATACAAGAGCTGAAATAAAAATACATTGGGCGATCCTCCGTTCACAGTATGGAGATGAATTGACTGCTTTCCGTGAATTGCGTTCGGCTTACAAAATGCTGAAAATTAATGATAAACAGTTTCCTCGATTTATTGCTAATAAAAAAAGCTTAGGAATGTTGCGCACTATTTTTAGTGCTATTCCTGATGGTTATAAATGGAGTGCGCGTGCAATGGGCGTGAATGGCGATTTTAATAGAGGTTATAGAGAAATTAAATCGGTCTTGGCTTATGCCAAAAAGCATAAGTTTCTATTTGAAGCAGAATGCCGTATTATTTATTCCTTTTTATTATTAGGTATTAAAAATGATGAAAAACGTGCATGGCAAATCATTAATCATCCAAGTATTAATCCTAAAAAAAGTATGTTGGCTTGTTTTATTCAAGCTGATGTCGCGATGAAAACAGGACGAAATGATAAAGCAATTCAGCTAATTATTAATAAGCCTAAGTCGAAAAATTATTATAAAGTACCATTGATGAGTTATTTTTTAGGTGTTGCCAAATTGCGAAAGCTTGATAAAAATGCAGCTAATCAATTGCATTTATATTTAAAAACAGCGCATTCAACACATTATTTTAAAGCAACTTATTTGTATTTGGCATGGCATGCACAAATTTTTGGCTCAAAGGCGAAACAAAAGGATTATTTAAAATTGAGTAAAGTCAAGGGATCAACGAAAATTTATGATGATAAAAAAGCATCAGTCTTTGGAAAAGAAACCTATAATACGACGATTTTGAAAGCTCAAATGCTATTCGATGGCGGTTATTATACGAAAGTCAATAGAGTATTATTACAAAAAAAATCAAGTGATTTTTCTGCTAAAAGAGATAAAATTAACCATTATTTTTTATTAGCAAGAGCAGCGCACAAACAGAAGAAATACAACAAAGCGATTGATTATTATAAAAAAACATTAGCGGAAGGATCAGGGACGAAATACTTTTTTGTTTGCTATTCTGCACTTAATTTAGGAAAGGTTTATGAAGTACAAAAAAATAAAATACAAGCTAGAAAGTATTACAATCAATGTGCTAAAACTAAAAGTGAATATCATCAATCGAGTTATCATAAGCAAGCAAAAGAAGCTTTAAAGCGTTTGTAATTAAAGAATTTGGGGTGTTATAAATTTAGAATTTTAAACTATAATATCCAGAAATCATCTGAGGCAAAAACATGCCTATTTCTAAAGGATTTTGTCCATCATCAGAATAAGAAAAAACTGGATTATTTTGATTATAAGCATTATATATACCTAAACTAAACCGATGTTCCAGCCGCTTAGTTGCATAAAAATAATTTAAATTTAAATCAATTCGATGTTCTAAGCTACCGCGTCGGTCATTTTTAGGTCCATCTGGTGTAACTAATTCTAAACCACTTTCTAAACTGCCAAAAGAAGACATTAGTAGCGGTTTAGGAGAACTAAAATGTCCTCGAAACCCAACTTCCCAATGTTTATTGATTTTATAATTGGTTAAAAACTGTATATAATGTCGGGAGTCAAATTGAAATGGAAATGCTTGATTATTGTTTTCATTTTCAAAGAACCGCTTTGTCCAACTTAATGTATAAGCTCCAAATCCAGACCATTTACCTTGCTGAAAATAGAATGAAAATTCACTGCCGTAGCTATGACCTCCGCCAACTAAAAGCTGATCAGAAGCATTAACACCAAAATCAACGGGTGTTAAAGAACCAGGCAAAGTGAGTAAATTGTCCATTGATTTATAATAAAGACCTGCTTTAATATTTACTTTATTTTTAAAATTTTTCTGGAAGTCTAAACTATATTGCCAAGCTGTTGCAGGTTTATAATCGTTGTCCGAAGGAAGCCACAAGTCTTGAGGTAAACCAATATCTGAGTTGGTAACTAAATGTAGATATTGTACCATTTTAGTCAAAGAGGCTGCAATTAAAGCATCATCGGATAGTTTGGCAGTTAATAAAAATCGAGGCTCTAAATGATAATAAAAAGTTGTTTCCTCAGTTAAAAAAGACGAAAGACGAAGTCCTAGTCGTAAATTTAACCAATTAGAAACCTTAATTTCATCTTCAAGATACAAGGCATAATGTTGAGAAATTGTTGCTTGTGCCTCAATTCGATTATTAAAAGAATCAATGCCTAAATTTAAACTATCAAACTCAGGTATGAAATCGGAATTTTCATCAAAAATAGCTACAAAAGGTTCAAATTGATAGAGATGCGCAGCGCCTCCAAATTTGACATGATGCTTTTTAAAAATCCAATCATAATCTAATTTTAGAGAAATTTCAATATTATCTGAAGTTAAACCTGAATAAATAAAATCGCGTTCTTCTCCTTCTATATTCGTATAATTCAAATGACCATATTCATTATAAAAATTGCTATAATTTAAGGTTAGGTTAGAAAACAAATGCTTACCATATATATGGTTCCAACGAAAGGATATGATATTATTACCATATTTTAATTGATTTTCGACGATTTCTTCCCCTTTTTCTCCAGCCTCATTTGTGAAATCGACTAATGTTTCGCCCGAAATTCTATCTCTTCCTTGATAGTAACTCAAATACAAGCGGTCATTTAAACCTAATTCATAGTTAACTTTAGCATTAAAATCATAATAATCTGGCAAAATTTCTTTGTCTCCTTCTGGAAAGAAAGCAGTTTCCAAAACACTTTGTACATAGGGCGCGATAAATGATTGTCGTCCTCCAATCCAAAATGCCCCTTTTTTTAATGGTCCACTCAAATGCCCATGATAACTCCGTTGATTGATTCCTGCCATTCCTGTCCATTTTTCGGGATTACCTTCACGAGATTGAATATCGACAACAGAAGCCAATCGACCTCCATAACGAGCCGAAAAACCTGAGGAATGAAATTGAACACCACGAACCGCATCTGGATGAAAAATGGAATTGATTCCGAGTAAATGAAGCCAATTATAAACAGGCACACCATCTAATAAAACAAGATTATGACCCGTATTCCCGCCTCGAACATACAAACCGCCCATACCGCCAGCGCTAGACAGAACTCCAGCTTGCGCCCGTATAATATGCAATAAATCAGGCTCGCCTCCAATGCTTGGCGTTTTCTCACTCAAATTCATCATATTTTTTTGATTGAGCGGCGCGTTCGCTAAATCATCGCTTTGTAACGGACGACTGACAATAATTTCTTCAAATTCGATTTCTTGCCCTTCTAAGGAAATATCTAAGCGTTTTCGTTCGGTTACAGAAATTGATTGTTCCGTATCGTACATGCCTAAATAGCTGGCAATCAAGGTATGTTTGCCTTTTGGGACTTTCAAACTATAATAACCGTAATTATTTGTAGAAATGCCAATATTGGTATTATTAATATAAACAGTAGCTGCGGTGAGTGCTTCTTTAGTACTTTTATCTCGAATAATTCCATATAATTCGAAGTGCTTTTTTTTAGAAATAAGTACTTGATTGTCAATGATTTCATAGTCCAATTCCGTATTTTTAAATAAGAAACGGAGCAATTGACGAATAGAAATTGACGTTTTTTTTAGCGTATATTCTTTATGAGATGGAAGGAGATTTGAGCTATAAGCGAATGTTAAATTAGTTTGATTTTCTATTTTTTTGAAAGCAGTAGCTAAGTCATTTTTTTGGAATTGAATAATAATTTTCTGATCTAAAATAGTAGATTGTGCAAAGGAAAACTGTATTCCTAGCACAATCCAAATTACTATAATTCCGATTTTCTTACAAGAGTAATGTTGAACCATTTTTAATTATTCACAACTTCCGCCTTTAATAATATAAGAACCATCCGCTTGTAATTGACTATTAGTATTGAGCAATTTATCAATAGTCTTGAGAATCGTATTTAGCTTTTTATTATCAAAAATAACGGTTAATTGACATTTATTAATACTAGAATTAGCGTTTAATTCTATGGAAAAGTGCTTTTCTAATGCTGCGAGGACATTAGTTATATTCGTATTTTTAAATTCAAAATAATTAAGATTACCAGTTTGGTCGAATTTGGTTTTATGAATTGTACTAGTTGATAAAACCACCGATTCACCTGCAATAACATCCATTGTTTGGGCTTCTTGACCATAAGTTGAACGTCCCCTGATATTTACTTTCCCTTCTGTTACATTCAGTTTTAATTCAGAATCATTGGCATCTAAATCAAATACAGTTCCCAAAACCGTGACTACACCTTTAGGCGCATTGACTTGAAAAGTGCCTAAACCTTTGGTTATTTCAAAGGTAGCTTTTCCGTTTACTAACTCTACTAATCGTTTATCTTTAGGGAATTTATTCCAATATTTAATCTCTGCCCCTTTTTGTAAAGTAATGACAGAACCATCTGAAAGCGCAATAAAATGATCGTCTTCTTCTGCGACAACGGATAATAACCTAGGTGCTGTTCCAATATCCATCAGCCAAATACCAGCAATAATTAAAGCGGCAAATACTGCTGCAATACTCGCAAAACGATATACCCTAAATGTTCGGGTAGGTTTTTTTTCGCGATTGATTGATACAATTTTTGCTGTTTTAGGCTGTTCTTTTTTGATGAGCTTCATTTGTTGTTCAAATGCCGCATCAACATCAACTGCTTCAATTTCCTCCGATAAATAATCCTCACTTGCCGAATAAACCATCGCTAAATCGTCAAATAGCGCTTGATTTTCAGCATCTTGCTCTAGCCAACTATCGAGTTGCTGTTGCTCAGAATCGGAGATTGCTCCGTCTAGCTGTTGATATATTAATGATATGTAAAAATCTTCGTCCATATTCTTTGCTCAATAAATGATTTGTAATGCTTATTCACTTTAGAAGACAATTCAAAATCTAAAAACCCCCATTGTGGAATTTTATTATTTCCTTTTGTTAAAAATTCGATTGTTAAATCGTAAGAGGATAATCTAGGAATTTTCCTTATATTTTTTTAAAACTCTTCGCAAGGTTTTTAAGGCTTTAAGCATTTGATTTTCAACAGTCTTTACTGAAATACTCATTAATGCGGCAATTTCTTTATAGCTTTTACCTTCATAGCGACTTAGCACAAAAACTTGTCGGCATCGTGTAGGAAGCTGATCAATACCTTTTTTTATTTCTTCTTCTAATTCTTTGTATTCAGTGACTTGTTCTGGTGTTGATGCTTTGGAAGTTGGCTCGATAACCTTTTCCAAGTTTTGCCCAGCGTGTCGGTTTCGAGATTTGATAATATTCAAACTTCGATTGACTGCGCCTCGATGTAAATAGGCTTTTAGTGAAGTAGAAATCTTAATTTTAGATCGATTTTTCCACAGCTCTAAAAATACCTCTTGACAAGCATCATTGGCAATATTGGCATCTTTAGTGATCCGCAACGCGCTCGCATACACAGACTTATAATAAGCCTTGAATATTACTTCATAAGCTTTTTCGCTATTTTGCGATAAGTCCTTTATCCATTTTTTTTCTAAATCACGCTGCATTTAAATTATTAAAGTTTGATTGTAAATAATTAATCATTAGTTCTCTTTTATCTAAAGGCTTTCACTAATTAATCTATCGTTTTACTGGAAAACCTTTCTTACTATTTGTCTATTTGCGAACGATGCAATTTACCATTAATATAAAACTCTTTGGCATATTTTATTCTATAATCATAATACATATTAAAAACCTTTGTTTATAACCCATAATTTCAACCCCTAAAGTTTATGCTTAATCGGATATTGTCAGAAAAAAAATATAGCTAAAAATAATGTCGAATAATAGCCTTTTTATGTCGAATAATTTGGCATAATTACAAAAATAAGTAATAAGAGTTGATCGTAAGTAATGATGATAACTAAGTTAAGTAATGAAATGTAATTAAATTCTAGCGAACTTCCTCTAACTATGAATATTTATTGTCTTGTAATCTAATTTTTATCTAAAATTTTAAAAAAAAATCACATCTCTTTCAAAATCCTCTTTTTATAACGAGCCAAAATAAAATTTGTGATTTTCTAAAAATTATATTGAAAATATGCTGTTTTACTCACTTATTTAAAATAAGTGACTACTGAGCTTTGAAATCAAACTTATCAATTAGCCTAAAATAAGCAATCTTCCTATGTCATTGAAAGTGAAGAGATAAGAAGAACTTTTTTTTAAAAGTTTATTGTGTTACATTTGCAGCGAATTTGAAAGATATAATAAAAATTACATGGTCGTGAAAGCATTTAATCTGACGTTCGTAACCACGTTTATAATAGCTCTTTTAGCTACTACTAGTATTTTTGCTCAAAAAGAAGGGGTGAAAACACAGGCAGAGCTAGATGTCCTATCTGAAAAATACAATGAAACGGTGATGCACCACATTGGTAATGCCAATGAATTTCATGTAGTTGGAGATATTCATATTCCACTACCTTGTATTTTGTACGCGCCAGATGATGGCTTCCGCGTTTTCATGTCTAGCGAGTTCCATCATGGATCAAAAGCTATTCATGGTTATGTGTTAGATCACGGTGTAGTGAAACGCATAAAAGGATATAAAGGAGCAGAAGCTGCTTCACTAGATCCAGCAGGTCACGGAGATCATAGTGGTTCACATGATACTCATGATGAAGGGCATAAAGAAGATGCTGACCATAGTCATGACGGACATAATCATGATGGTCACGAGCACAATCATGATGGAAAAGGTGAAGGTGAAAAACCAGGACATGAAGCTCATGATCACAATGCACACTATATCACTCACGTAACAGAAACCGTTGATGGAGCAGAAGTTAGCAAAGACTATGTTTCTATAAGTGGAAAAAAATATGAATTAGAACGATCAAGTGTTTTATTACCAGGTATGTTTACTTCTTGGTATGATTTTTCTATTTCTAAGAATGTCTTTTCAATGTTATTGGCTACATTGTTAATGTTTTTCGTTTTTACAAGAATAGCAAAAGCATATAAAAAACGTGAAGGACAAGCACCAAAAGGATTACAATCTCTTATGGAGCCAATTATTTTATTTATTCGTGATGAAGTGGCAGTTCCTGCAATTGGACCGAAATGGGAACGTTATTTTCCATTCATTTTATCATTGTTTTTCTTCATCTTATTCAATAATATATTTGGGATTATTCCATTTTTCCCATTTAGCTCTAATGTGACAGGAAATGTTAGTACAACTTTAGCATTAGCTATGTTTACGCTTCTTGTAACAAACTTGAGTGGTAATAAACATTATTGGGGACACATTTTATGGATGCCTGGTGTACCTACTTTTGTGAAGCCAATTTTAAGTATTATTGAACTTGCAGGAATCTTTATTAAGCCATTTACATTATTCATTCGTTTATTCGCTAATATCACAGCAGGACATATAATCATTTTAAGCTTGGTTGGTCTGATTTGGATGTTAGGTGGATATGGGGATAGTTTATCTGGTTCTGCAATAGGCTCGGTTGTAGCATTTGCTTTTGTAGCATTTATCAACCTTTTGGAGTTATTTGTAGCCTTTCTTCAAGCGTTCATTTTCGCATTGCTTTCCGCTTTATATATTGGAGCAGCAGTCGAAGAGCATCATCATGAAGAAGCACATCATTAGGTAGTAACTTAGTGAGATCAAAAAGTATTTAATTTATTTTTAATTTATATATAAAACAATTTATCATGGGTGTTATTGGAGCAGGATTAGCAGTTATCGGAGCAGGTATTGGTATCGGACAAATTGGTGGTAAAGCAATGGAAGCAATTGCTCGTCAGCCAGAAGCAGCAGGTGATATTCGTACGAATATGATTATTGCAGCAGCTTTAGTTGAGGGTGCAGCATTATTTGCAATCGTTGTTGCTTTGATCAAGTAAGCTAATCATGATGTAAAGAAATTGGGAGTGTGCTGTTAGCGGTTGGCTAACAGCCTTTCCTAAGTCATCGAAATGATTAAATTGTTATTTTTTATAGACCCAGTTAGAACAAAAGATTTTAAATTATTTTATTTATAGATATAGGACGTTATTTTTTAATATTAAATTGAACGTTACTACTATTCATCTTAAATTCGATAAAATGATATTCTTATCAGAATTTTCGGTTATTTTACCTGAGATAGGATTGTTATTCTGGACAACTATCGTCTTTGCTGTTGTGTGGTTTTTCTTAGGAAAAACAGCTTTCAAACCTATTTCACAAGCCTTAAAAGCTCGTGAAGACTCAATTGATAATGCCCTTCAAGCAGCTGAAAAAGCTCGTGAAGAAATGGCAGCTTTATCAGCTAAAGGTGATGAAATAGCTAAACAAGCACAAGAAGAACGCGCTAAAATCATTCAAGAAGCTAAAGATCAAAAAGCTAAAATGATTGAGGAAGCAGTCAATGAAGCTAAAGAGAACGCAGCTAAAGTTACTGCAGATGCTTTGCAAGAAGTTGAAAGACAAAAACGCTCAGCTATGGCTCAAGTAAAATCACAAGCTGGCGCTTTAGGTTTACAAATTGCAGAGCAGGTCATCAGAAAGCAATTAGCTGGAGATGCAGCGCAAGAAGCATTTGTAAATGATTTAGTAAAAGACATTCAACTAAATTAATTAATTGATACTATCAATTGATGTCCAACATTCGGAGGACATTATCAATTATTAACTATCAATTATCAATTATAAAAATTATGTCTGTAGAAAGAGTAGCTTCCCGTTATGCGAAAGCATTAGTTGACATTGCCATAGAGCAAGGAAAACTAGACAAAATATATGGCGATATCAAAGGCTTTTTGAAAGTGATGGATAATCGTGATTTTGAACTAATGATCAAATCACCAATTATCAAAGCGGACAAAAAAGACAAAGTGTTAGATGCTATTTTTGGAGGAAAAATAAGTGAATTGACGAGTAAATTTTTCAAAATCATTTTGAGAAAAGGCCGTGAAGCTTATCTGCCTCAAATTGCTGAAGCATTCGTCAATCAGTATAAAGACATTAATAATATCTCGACAGTTACATTAACTTCTGCATCGCAGTTGAGTGAAAGTGCTTTAAACGGCATCAAAGCAAAATTAATGTCTAGCGGTCGATTTAGTAAGGATATAGAATTTAAAACCTTAGTTGATGAGAAACTCATTGGTGGTTTTAGATTGGAATTTGGTGATGACAAATTGTATGATAACTCTGTTGCATACAAATTGGAGCGAATCAAAAAAGAGTTTAGAAAGAGTATTTAATTAAAAAATTTAAAAATTTTGCAACGCTATAATGCACAAAGCATTGTTCAGCAATATTTGCGAAATTTTAATTCATAAAAACGTTTAGTAATGGTTGATGTTAAGCCTGATGAAATCTCTGCCATCCTAAAGCAACAGTTATCTGGACTTGATTCGGCTGCTCAGTTGGAGGAAGTTGGAACCGTCCTACAAATTGGTGACGGTATTGCGCGTGTATATGGTCTGAATAACGCACTTGCTGGTGAGCTTGTAGAATTTGAAAATGGCATCCAAGCCATTGTATTGAACCTTGAGGAAGACAACGTAGGGGTTGTATTGATGGGTGCTGCTGAGGCAATCAAAGAAGGTGATAAAGTACGTCGTACTGGTCGCATTGCTTCAATTAATGTAGGTGAAGGTATGCTAGGACGTGTCGTTGATACGCTTGGTAATCCTGTAGATGGTAAAGGACCTATCACAGGAAAAACTTATGAAATGCCAATCGAGCGTAAAGCGCCTGGTGTTTTGTTTAGAGAGCCTGTTGCTGAACCATTACAAACTGGTATTAAAGCGATTGACTCGATGATTCCTATCGGTCGTGGTCAACGTGAATTGATTATTGGTGACCGTCAAACTGGTAAAACAGCTGTGGCGTTGGATACTATTATCAATCAAAAAGAATTTTATGATGCAGGTGAGCCTGTTTTCTGTATTTACGTAGCTTGTGG
>CAKZLL010000024.1 GCA_937125475.1 uncultured Saprospiraceae bacterium
AGAGGCTCCTGATGGAGGACCGAACCAGTGGACGGGGAAAAGTCTGTGGATGACTTGTGGATAGGGGTGAAAGGCTAATCAAACTCGGAGATAGCTCGTACTCCCCGAAATGCATTTTGGTGCAGCGTTGGGAAGAGTGTGATGGAGGTAGAGCTACCGATAGGGCTAGGGGGCTTCGCAGCCTACCAACCCCTAACGAACTCCGAATGCCATTACATTGCACCAGCAGTGAGGCGTAGGGTGCAACGTCCTACGCCAAGAGGGGAACAACCCAGACCATCAGCTAAGGTCCCAAAGTATATATTAAGTTGAATGAACGAAGTGAAGTCGCTAAGACAGCTAGGATGTTGGCTTGGAAGCAGCCATTCATTTAAAGAGTGCGTAACAGCTCACTAGTCGAGCGGCTTTGCGCGGAAAATAATCGGGCATCAAATATATCACCGAAGCTATGGAATAGTCCAAGAGGACATATTGGTAGGGGAGCATTCTAATGGCGCAGAAGCTATGTCGCGAGGCGTGGTGGAGTAGTTAGAAAAGCAAATGTAGGCATGAGTAACGACAAAGCATGTGAGAAACATGCTCGCCGTAAGACTAAGGGTTCCTGATCTACGCTAATCGGATCAGGGTTAGTCGGGACCTAAGGTGTACCCGAAGGGGGAAGCCGATGGCAATACAGTTAATATTCTGTAACCTGCTCTCAATAAAAGGGGACGAAGGGTTGTAGTGTATACGTAGTGACGGAATACTGCGTTGAAATGATTCTTCGGATGATTTGAATACATGAAAGCACTTCCAAGAAAAGCCGAGAGAAGCAGCCCGTACCGTAAACCGACACAGGTAGTCGAGGAGAGTATCCTAAGGCGCTCGAGTGATTCATGGTTAAGGAACTAGGCAAAATAGCCCCGTAACTTCGGGAGAAGGGGCGCTCCGCGAGGAGCCGCAGTGAAGAGGTCCAGGCGACTGTTTAACAAAAACACAGGACTCTGCTAAGATGAAAGTCAAAGTATAGGGTCTGACACCTGCCCGGTGCCGGAAGGTTAAGGAAGGTTGTTAGGAGCAATCCAAAGCAATTAACTGAAGCCCCGGTAAACGGCGGCCGTAACTATAACGGTCCTAAGGTAGCGAAATTCCTTGTCGGGTAAGTTCCGACCTGCACGAATGGTGTAACGATCTGGACACTGTCTCAACCATGAGCTCGGTGAAATTGAAGTATCGGTGATGATGCCGATTACCCGCAACGGGACGAAAAGACCCCGTGAACCTTTACTACAGCTTAGCATTGGGTTTGAATAAATAATGTGTAGGATAGGTGGGAGGCAGTGAAGTGTGCACGCTAGTGTATGTGGAGCCGTCCTTGAAATACCACCCTTTATTTATTCGGATCCTAACTTAGAGATAAGGACATTGCTTGGTGGGTAGTTTGACTGGGGTGGTCGCCTCCTAAAGAGTAACGGAGGCTTCCAAAGGTACACTCAGCACGGTCGGTAATCGTGCGTAGAGCATATAAGTATAAGTGTGCTTGACTGAGAGATCGACGGATCGAACAGGTAGGAAACTAGGGTTAAGTGATCCGGTAGTTCCGTATGGAAGGGCTATCGCTCAAAGGATAAAAGGTACTCCGGGGATAACAGGCTAATCTCTCCCAAGAGCTCATATCGACGGGGAGGTTTGGCACCTCGATGTCGGCTCGTCACATCCTGGGGCTGGAGAAGGTCCCAAGGGTTGGGCTGTTCGCCCATTAAAGTGGCACGCGAGCTGGGTTCAGAACGTCGCAAGACAGTTCGGTCTCTATCTGTTGCGGGCGTAGGAATATTGAAGAGGTCTGTTCTTAGTACGAGAGGACCGGAATGGACGAACCTCTAGTGTATCAGTTGTGCCGCCAGGTGCACTGCTGAGTAGCTACGTTCGGTTAGGATAAGCGCTGAAAGCATCTAAGCGCGAAGCCATCTCTGAGATGAGTATTCCCATCTTGATTTATCAAGAAAGAAGGACGTGGGAGATGACCACGTAGATAGGTTGCAGGTGTAAGTGCAGTGATGTATGTAGCTGAGCAATACTAATTTCCTAAGCGCTTTTTCCTTCGGTAGTTCTTTTATATCTATACAATATAGAATATAGAACTCAAAGAAAAATTAAATAGTACAAAGTATGAAATACAAGAAAGATTAAACCAATACGATTAAAATGGTAAAAAGATCATTATTAAACTAAAACTAATATCAATCAACTATTACAAGAAATACAATCCAAGAAGTTATCAAAGAGCTATTTTGTATTAGATTATTGTTAAAAGAATAATAAAAGATACTCAACAAGAAATTGTTTGTCTTTATGAGGCTGAAAAGCTTTATAGGACTATAAACAGAAGAATTGTTGGTGATTACAGCAAAAGGGTCACACCTCTTCCCATTCCGAACAGAGCAGTTAAGCCTTTTAGCGCCGATGGTACTATCTTATGATGGGAGAGTAGGTCGTTGCCAACTCAATATTTATTAAAAGTCAGTACGTTTTATAACGTTACTGGCTTTTATGATTCTAAGAACAACCTAAAAATAAATACAAAATCAGCAATAATAATAAATACGAAGCTCTCAAAGCTTCCATTTGTATCCTTTAACCTTATTCTCTTCCATTTATTCTCTTCCATTTATTCTCTTCCATTTATTCTCTTCCATTTATTCTCTTCCATTTATTCTAGCCTTATTAACTATCGTATCGTTTGCTAACTGCTAGCTGCTAGCTGCTAGCTTCAAAATGACAATCTATTCATCTTATTCATCCCTTTTTATAAAAAATGAATACAAATCTTGAAAGCCATGCAAGGAGTTAATCATCAAATAATTAAAAAATAATGGAGATTGCTCTATTTAGTTGAATATCAAAGGAAATTAGAATGCCAGAATTTTGCTTAGAGCATTATAATATAACGTAAAATCTTTGGTTATTACGATTTCAATTGGATCATTACTTTAGTATAGTAACCTAATTGTTTCGCTACATTATCAGAATGTTTAACTAAAATTGAAATTTTGGGATTACATCAATTTTTTTATTAAAATGTGAAATCATTAACAAAACTTGCCCTATTAGATATGTGCTAAATTAGTAAGAACATAATTGAGGTTATTTTATAAAAAATGAGGCTATATCAAAAGATTTTAACTTTTTGATATAGCCTCATTTTTACTTAGCAAATCTATTTTTGATTTTTATACTTTTCTTTGAATTTTCGATGTAAAGCTTTTTGTTTATTATCTAAGTCAATTTGCTTACCACGAATATAAGCGTTTGTAACTTGATTAGTTAGTTGATCCATAATATCGCCTTTAGAAACAATAATAGTCGCATCTTTCCCTTTTTCAAGCGAACCGAGGGTTTTATCAATGCCTAAAATTTTGGCAGTATTTAATGTTAAACTTTTTAAAGCGGCTTCTTTATTCAAGCCAAAAGGCACGCCTTGACCTGCTTGAAATGGCAAATCGCGTACTTTCCAAGAATCCGCTAACATTAAGCAATATGTAATACCAGCTTTTTCGAGAATAGCAGGTGTTTTGAAAGGTTGAGCAACATCTTCATGATTTCGATTAGGCAATCTTTGTGTACGTGAAAGCATAATTTTTGCATTATGTTCTTTTAAGAAATCAGTGATTTGGTAAGCATCTTCTGCACCTACTAATACATATTTCAGACCGAATTCTTCTGCAAATGCCACTGCATCCATCATGCCCTTTACCCAATCTGTTTTAATAAAAAGAGTTTTATTACCATCAAAAAGCCCTTTCATTGCTTCCAGTTTCAGGTTTTGGGTTTTTGTTGCACCTTCATAATAGCTCTTTGCGGCTTTGAAATGATCTTTAATTGTTGTAATGGTCTTGTCATATCGCTTATTCGCAGAAATACCACCTGGTTCTGCCCACCAGCCAGAGCGATTATATGGTCTTGGCCAACTGATCCAAATGCCTTCATCTGTTTTATAAGTTGCATCTTCCCAGTTCCAAGCATCTAATTCTACAATACTCGATTGACCAGAAACCCAACCACCTGCGGGTACAATTTGAGCTAATAAAACTCCATTTGATCGAACAGTAGGTGTTACTTTAGAATCTGTATTATAAGCAATAATCGCCCGAACATTTGGATTGAAACCACCTACTTCTGCATAATCACGAGTAGCTCGAACTGCTCCAATTTCGACCAAACCTAGTCGAGTATGAGGCGCAATTAAGCCAGGATAAACGTGTTTCCCTTTAGCGTCAATGATTTGAAAACCATTTGTTTCAGTATCAGTTGCTTTACCGACGAAGGTAATTTTGCCCTTATCAAAAGCAATTGCACTATTTTCTATCACTGTTCCATTGCCAATATGAGCCGTCCCCCCAAGAATAATAATTGGTGTAGTTTGTTTTTGGGCTGGTGTTTGCTGTGCTTGAGCGAAATAAAAAATGCCCATCGCTAATATAAATAGAAATATTTTTTTCATTTTAATTTGTTTTATATCCACTTAGTCAATTTTTTACTTCATTTCATCATGAACGGTATCACAATGATAATGCTTCTCTGCTTTTATTTTTACAGGTTTAGTCTTTGCTCCTTTTTTCTTAGCAATAATCATTTTCTGAATTAAACGAGCGCGTTCTTTTTTCAAAGCTTCTCGTTTTTTAGCGTCTTCTCCACGATCAAAAAACTTAATTCCATCAATAAAAGTGTATTCTGCGACAGCATAAACAGAAAGCGGATTTGCAGACCAAAGGACGATATCACCATGTTTACCTACTTTCACTGAACCTACTCGATCATCAATATGCAAAATTTTAGCAGGATTTAAAGTAACAAATTTCCATGCGTCTTCTTGTGAAACATTGCCATACATTACCGCTTTTCCAGCTTCTTGATTTAAACGACGTGCCATTTCTGCATCATCAGAGTTGAACGCTACAAGGACACCTTGTTCATTCATCAAAGCACCATTATAAGGAATTGCATCGATTACTTCATATTTATAAGCCCACCAATCTGAGAAAGTAGAACCAGCGGCACCATGAGCCTTCATTTTATCAGCTACTTTATAACCTTCTAAAATGTGCGTGAATGTATTGATACGGAAACCATGTTTTTCTGCCATTTTCATGAGCATATTGATTTCACTTTGCACATAAGAATGACAAGTAATAAAGCGTTTTTTATTAAGAATTTCGAGCAGAACATCGAGTTCTAAATCACGTCTAGTACCAATAGGATCAGCTTTAAGAGCTGTTTCATATTCGCGGGCACGTGTAAAATGATCATCAAAAACTTGTTCAACACCCATTCTTGTTTGAGGAAAACGAATTCTATTGTTATCTCCCCAGTTTGATTGTTTTACGTTTTCGCCTAAAGCAAATTTGATAAATGGATCAGCATTTGGGAATTTCATTTCTTCGGGTGCATAGCCCCATTTCAATTTGATTAAAGCAGATTGACCACCAATAGGATTAGCAGAACCATGCAATAATTGCGAAACCGTAACACCTCCAGACAATTGTCTATAAATGTGAATATTGTCAGAATTTACGACATCAGCAATGCTTACTTCAGCAGAACTTGCTTGTGTTCCTTCATTAACACCACGACTTATTGCAATATGAGAATGTTCATCAATTACGCCAGAAGTGAGGTGTTTACCTGTTCCATCAATTTCGATTGCGCCAGACTCGGTGATGTTTTTACCTACTTTTGCGATTTTGCCATTTTTCAATAAAACATCTGTATTCTTGATTATTCCATCTTTCTCATTTGTCCAAACCGTAGCATTCTTAATGAGATAGGTTTGAGCAACAGGAAGGCTTGTATTTCCAAAAGATAAAAAAGGATAAACTATTGTACCTTTATCATCAGTTTCTTTTGCTGATTTTTTATCCTTCTTTTTACTTTCCTTAGCTTCAAAAGACTTAGTCTTTTTAGCTGACCAAGTGATCCAATCACCGTCTGGTGTTGAGCCATTTCCAGACCAATTATTGCCATTGGCAGAGCCAGATAAAGTAATAACACGTCCTTTTTTACCTTCTAAATTAAAAGAAAGCGAAATTATATTACCTTTCAACTGATGTTTAACTTGAATTTTAGTAGTGTCAGTTAATGGAATAAAAGCTTTAGTTTTAGCAGCTGATTTTCCTTCAATATCTAGTGTGTAGGATTTTTTATCTAATTTAAAACTATACGAACCTCGAATATCAGTTGCATTTAAGGCTTTTAGAATGTAGCCTTTCCCTTGAATCCAATTATGATGAATAATTGATTCTTTACTGAAAATATTATCAGAAGAAATAAAGAAGTTAGCGATCATGCCTGATTTCAATGTGCCTAATTGATCGGAAACGCCAGAAATTTTAGCAGGTGTATGAATTAAAGCTTTTAATGCATTGGTCTCGGAAAGTCCATTTTTGATGGCTTTACGGATATTAGTCATAAAGCTTTTAGTTTTTGAATGTTGCATAGTGATAGCAAAATCAATATTGGCTTTAGCCAAAACAGCAGGATTGCTAGGTGCTAATTCCCAATGTAATAAATCATCATAATCTGTTTGGAGTGCGTCATAAGGATCTTCAACATCATAAGCATCGGGAAAATTGACAGGGATAATAAAGACAGCTTTAGTCGCTTTCAGTTCTTTAATACGTTTATATTCATCGCCATTTCCTTTAAGGATATATTGAATACCAAATTCATCTCCAATTTTGTCCGCACGTAAGGCATTTAATCGCCCATCAGCTTCAAAAATTTGCGGAACACTCATTAGATCATTCCAAGCTTGAAGTGAAATATTGTTTTCTTTTTTATGTCCTGCGCGTTTGTACCAGTTAGCGTCTAAATTAGTCTGTCGCAATAAAGAGATCGCACCCATGAGAGACGAAGGATAACTTTGTGTAGATGTTCCTTTTCGGAAAGATAAATGATGACTAGCTAAAGGATTGATAATCAATTCATGTTCTTTACTTTCAGCTAAGGTCACAACTGTACCTGATCCTCTAGAAAGTCCATCAATTCGATGTGACAAAACTGCACCAAAGCCTATTTTTCTCAATGATTCGGCAGTCTTTTTATCAAAGATAAATGCTTCATTTGCGCGAAATTCGGTTTTTAATGCTTCATTCCAATTATAAGCGCCCTTTTTATTGGAAAGCATTTGTGGTTGTTGTCTAGGACGCTGACCTTCTGCCTTTGGTTTAGGCATGCCATAATTGCTATAGACATCAATAAAAGATGGATAAATAAATTTTCCTTTCAAATCAAAGACAATTGCGCCTTTAGGTATAGAAATATTTGCACCAACTTGTTCAATTTTTCCATCTCGAATAACTAGTGTAGCTTTTTCGATTTTGGTTTGATAATTGACAAAAATAGTAGCATTAGTAAAAGCGTATAATTGTGCTCTTTCATCAAAAACACCATTACGCGGATAAGTGACTTGTGCCACTATTATGCTTGATATGAATAACATCATGCATAGTCCAAGCAGTAATTTTTTCATAGTACTGTTAGAATTTGGTTAAGAAATAATATAGGAGAGACATTCACTTTATGAATGAAATTCTATTTGATGTAAATTTAATAAAAAGGAAATAGAGATTGGTTTAAAAAAATTAAGCTTTATTTTTTTAATTTAGGATCAAGTGCATCAGTTAAGCCTTCTCCAATTAAATTGAAACAAGTAACCGTAATAAAAATGGCTAATCCTGGAAATAAAGTCAACCACCATAAATCAGGGCTATTTCTTCCTAATTTTAAAATACCACCCCAAGACATAGTGATAGGTGTAGAGCTTAAATTTAGAAAAGATAAACCTGCTTCGAGCAAAATAGACGCAGCAATACCAAAAGAAAGTGTAATTAAAACAGGAGAAAGGGCATTAGGGATAGCATGGCGAAACATAACTCTCCATTTTGAAAAGCCTAAAGCGTGAGCAGCTTCTATATAAGGTAAGCTTCTGACTGTCAATAATTCACCTCGAATAAATCGGGCAATAGCTGTCCAACTAACCAATCCAATTATTACCATAATATTAAAAATAGAAGCTTTTTGTAATAAAGCGACAAAAGCTAGAATGAAAACTAGAGTAGGAATAGCATTAAAAACTTCAATGATTCTACTAATAATTATATCTAATGGTATATTAATTTTTTTGGCAAATAAAGGAATAAAATTAAATAATCTTACAAGTAACCAGCCAATTATAAAAATAGCAAATATAATGAGTACGCTAATAAATAATTGACCTATAAAAGATATTGTGCTAGAAGCATCGCTAATAGAATACCGCCTAACATAAATACCATAAAAAAAGGCAATGATTAAAAACAGAGGATAGATAAAACCACCAATACGGGATGTTTTTAACTGGTTATCACCAAAGAAACCAGCTAATCCTCCCAATAAAATTCCAATAAATGCTGCAATTAACATTGCAATAATGCCGACGCTTAATGCAATGCGTGTTCCATGAATCATTCCAGCAGCAATATCATGTCCATCTTTTGAAACACCAAACCAGTGTCGCCAACGAAAAGAAGTTACATTCTGTGAACTAAAAGGACTTTTGAGGCGATTAATTCTATCTTTTCTCTTGGGATGATAAGGAATTAAAGGACGTATAACAAAATCACATTTCGCGTTTTGCCAATCAAAGAAGGGCGTTTTTTTTCCATTTAATAGATCGCCATAATATTGAAAAATAGGAGATTGCCATTGTCCTTGATGCTTGACAATAATCGGTTTATCATTGGCTAAAAAATCAGCAAAAAAACCAATGAGCGAAAGAAAAATAACAATATACAAAGAAACAACTGCTCGACGATTTTGTCGAAACTGTTGTTTTACATAAGACCAGTAGGATTGTTGTTCTTGCATTTTTTTCGCTATTGTTTTTTAATAAAATCAATCTTTAAAGAGTGACAAGTTTATTTTTTAAACTTAATTCGAGGATCAGAAATGGCATATAAAATATCTGAGATTAAATAACCGACTACCGTTAAAATAGATAATAGCATAACAATAGCAAAAAGTACTGGAAAATCATGACTATTAACTGCTTCAAATAAGTATTTGCCCATTCCTGGAATTCCAAAAATAATCTCTAAAATAATAGAACCAGCAAATAATCTAGGTAAAACTCCACCAAACATCGTAATAATAGGGATAAGAGCATTTCTAAATACATGTTTTCTAATAATGACATTATTTGATAGCCCTTTTGCACGAGCCGTTTTGACGAAGTCTTGTTGTAAAACTTGAAGCATACTTCCCCTCATTTGTCGAGATAAAAAAGCTAAAGCAGGGTAAGTCCAGCAAAAAATAGGCAAAAGGAGGTGTTGAAGTTGAGAAAAGAATTTTTCCCAAAAACCAGTCAATTCGGAAGAAAAAGGAGGTAAACCACCTGCGGGAGCTAAACCGAAAATAATCAGCATAGTAGCTAGCCAAAAGTTCGGCAAAGAAAATAATGCAAAAAGTATAATATTAATGAGTTTATCTGTTCGAGAGCCTTTTTTTATTGCAGCAATCACACCTAGGGGAAGCGCAATTAAATAAGCCAAAATGATAGAAATAGCACTAAGAATAATTGTCCAATAGGTATGTTCCCTGATTTCAGTTTTTACGGGTAAACGGCTGAGATAGGATTTTCCAAAATCTAGATGTATAAAATTAACTAGCCAGCGATGATATTGATTTTTGCTTCCATGCCAATGGAAAGCAGGAATATAATTTTTGTGAGGTGTTTGTGTCGTTTTGATATTTTCATAAAGACGCGTGATATTATTCAACCCAGCTAGAAGAAACTGTTGAGAAGAATCTTTACATAATAATTTTGAATATTTTAGAGTATGCAGAATTTCACTGTCTTTAGTCTGGAGAGTTAAGCGCCTTACTTTAGATCCTAAATTCGAAATGACATAATGATTACTAGTATCTTGTTTAGGACGGTCAAGTATTACTTGATAACTTTTTAATGCTGCATGATAAGCAGAGATTTCATCCCAATTCCCATACTGATTTAATAACCTATCAAGCGGTTCTTGTTCTGTTTCTTCAACAATTCGATGAAAAGTATCAGGATAAACTTGTGAATTAATACTAAAATAAAACACAGGCCAATCCATTCTTAATTCTTTTCTAATACGTTTTTTATGTACTTCATTACATAATGAACCAAATTCTTTGGCACAAATGGAATGAGTTGGATCAGCTTGACTATAACTCAGTAAAAAAATAAGAACGGATACGAGTAATATCGTTGGAATGAAAAGAAAAAAAATACGTTTTAGAAAATATTGCAACATACTTTTAAAGAAATTTTGAATAAAAATAATAGAAGGAGCAGATAATTGACAATCAATAAACTACTCCTTCTATTATTCAATCATTTTTTAATGGCTAGTCATTTGTTCACTAATGGTAAAACCAGGTGCCCAAAAACCAGGCTTCATTCCATTGAAATAAACATTATCAAATACTCTATTCACTGCAATTCTTTCATCTTGTGTCATTATAAAAATGACAGGAATATCATCATGAATAAGTTTATGAATGCGTTGATAGTGAGGAAGACGTTTTTCTTCAATGACTTCCATACGCATTTCATCAATAATTTTATCTACTTCAGGATTATTGTACCCTACATAGTTAGAACCTTTTTTGATTGAAGAAGAGTGCCAACTTTGTTTAGGATCACTTTCAAAAGGAGAAGAAATAAGACCTAAAACAAATAGATCAAACTTTTTACCCATAATCATAGGAGGAAAATTTCCCCAAATTGGTGTTTCTATATTTACTTCAATCCCAACTTGCTCCGCAGCTTCCTTGAATGATTCGCAGATTGCTTTTCTACGTGTATTTTCATTATTGGTAATCATTTTAATAGTTAAAGTGATTTTTTGCCCTTCATACATCATATCTAAAATACCATCATTATCACTATCTTCCCAACCAGCTTCTTTCAAATATTTGCTGGCCAGTTCAGTATTGAAAGTAAAAGGTTTAACATCAGAATTAAGGAATTTCTTTTTACTAGGATGTATGAAAGAAGTAATTTGTTTTCCATACCCCTCTAATATTACATCAATTAATTCTTGTTTATTGACCAAATGTGCAATAGCTTTTCTAGTATTTATATTTTTAAATTTAGGATCATCTAAATTAAAACCAATATAATCATAAGAATAAGAAGAAGGCTGTCCAGTATGAAAAGCTTCTTGAAACTGTGGAGTTTGTGCTTCATTCTTAAAAAGTCTTGCATCAATAGCTGCAAGTGTATTAACTCTTCCTTGTTTAAGTGCCGCAAACGCAATAATCGGATCAGCAATCACTTCATATACAATAGTATCTTGATTAGTCGTAAGCCAATGATTAGCAGTCTCTTTTTCGCCCCACCAATTTTTCTTTTTACTAAGAACAACACGCTGTCCTGTTTCCCATGAAGCTAATTCGTAAGGTCCTGAACCAACAATGACTTCTCTTTGGAAATTAGGACTGTTAAATGCTTCTGCGAATTTCTTTAATTTAGGATCTGCCTCATGTTTAGCTTTTAAAGCTGGATTAGATAAAGCCTTAATTGAATAATCTGCTAAGATATTTTCAGGATCATATATATATTGTGGCATGGTATGCAAATCACTCATTACTTGTTCTGCTAGCATATACGGCTCACAAATAAACTTGAACTTTTTAGGATTGTCTTCATCAATCACAATATCTTTAATATAATCAAAATAAGGTTTCTTAAAACCATTATCTGTTTGTGGAACCTTGATGACTTTAAGGCTAAATGCAATATCTTCTCCTGTAATCGGTGTGCCATTGTCCCAAGCTGCAGCAGCTCTAATTTCAAAAGCCATTTCAACTAAATTACTACCTGATATTGAAGTGAAAGTCGGTCGAGCTTTGGCTAAAACAGGAATGATTTCCATTGTTTTAAAGTCGGCATTAATCAACTCTTGAAACATATTGTAATAAATCACTGTAGATTCCGAGCCTTTTGAATTTGCTGGATTTAAGCTTTGTGGCTCTGTTAATTGATGAACAATGGGATAATGAGGTGTTTCAACCATTGCATCCTCATTCTCTTGACAAGAATAAAAGGTAATTAGTATGAATAGTAAACCTAATATAGGTACATTTTTGTAAAATTTCATAATTTTTTTTTGATGCTTTGTAAAGTAATTTTCTTTTAGATATAACAATAATACACAATTAAATTACGCACTCCTAAAAGTATTTTATAGAAATTACTAAAAAGAAGATGAATAACTTTATTGAGTAATAAAACTAATATTAAATAGAAGTGGTGTTGTTTATCTAGTTGGATTTGGAAGTTACATTATGTATAATATGCGAATTATATGTTGAAAACTATTAAATGAACTTAATCATAAAGTTAAAAAATAGGAAAGTAATTATTGTATGATTTGAATTTAATTTATGAAAAAGTATTAAAATAGATAATTTTATTTTCCCAAAAGCAATTTGATGGGAATTGTTTTCCTATTTTGGGATAAAAATAAGTTATGTTTATTTCATTTTTATTGATAATCAGTTAGTTGTGTTTTTGGCATCAGGATTGAATATTACAAGACATATTAGCAATTAAAGATATATTCGAAAAAAAAGATCCAAACAATAATATAATGAAAAATTTAATCTTCATAGCACTTGTAATCGTTTCTAGCTTCACTGTTCAAGCACAAGAAGACATCATGTTTACTGCTACTAGACACGCTTTAGTAGAAACAGATGTAACAATTGATCAGGCTGGAAATGAAGATCGCAACGCGACTTTCGCAAAAGGTGCTTTTGGAGAAACACTTCAATATACAACAAAACCAACACAATCAGCAGTTTACCACCAAAACGCAAAAAGAATTCAAGCTAGACACACTGGATTTAATGTAGAACTTACTGTAAGTACTAATGCACTATCACAAGATAATATCATTTTTAAATATTTTGGAAAAATTCAAGTAGAGGAAGTTGCTAACGGTTATAGCTATCAAGTTGGTGGTTTTAAAAATGAAGCAGCAGCGCAAAACTTCATTGCTAATGTTTTAAATAACCGTTATGAAAATGCTAAGGTTATTACATTTGAAAATGGAAAAAGAACAAAATAATTTAAAATTATTGTAAAGGATTACATTAACTAGAATTTCTTACAAAACTAATAATAACTACTAAACGTTACTTTTTTAACAAACTTTTCTTTAAAGCATTGAGGAATAGATGAAAATCTATTCCTTTTTTATTTTCTAGATTAGAATAAAATCTATTGAATAAAAAAGAAATGACGTAGATTTTTAAAACCTGCGTCATTTCTTTTTTATCTTTTCTTAATTATTTTTTCCATTTGATATTACAACCGCCACTTGGTCTTTGAAAACCTGTAACTGCCTCACCTTTCAATGTATGATCAATAGCGTCACGAAGATTTTGCCCAGTAACGGGAATTCCCGACGATGGACGCGAGTTATCCATTTGACCACGGTAAGTTAATTTTAGATCGCCATCAAAAACATAAAAATCAGGCGTACAGGCTGCATCATAAATCTTAGCAATATCTTGCGTTTCATCATATAGATAAGGGAAAGTATAGCCCGATTCTTCTGCAAAGCTCTTCATTTTGTCTGGCGAATCTTGTGGGTAATTAATAATATCATTAGAAGAAATGACTATAAAAGCAACGCCTTTTGATTGATATTCCTTAGCTAACTCTACAAAAGCATCATTTACATGAATGACATATGGGCAATGATTACAAGAAAAAACGATAACTGTTGCTTTATCAGATTTGATATGTTGTAAACTAACCATTTCGCCAGAAACAGCATCCAATAAATTGAAATCAGGAGCTATTGTGCCTAGCGGCAGCATATTAGAAAGCGTATAAGACATTATATTTAAGTATTAAAGTTGATTCAATATTTTAATCAATACTACAAAAATACGAATTTGAAGAGGAAATGTATTAATTAACTTTTTTGAAAAGGATAATCCTATTATATTTTTGGGAAATTGGAATGTTTTCTAATTCTATTCAACTGAAAAATATGATGTTTAATATGATTGTCCATAAATTTAACTACATTTTCCATATTCATTGGACCACTTAATGGATGCTTGAAGACCGAAATATTCCTTTTTTCTTTTGGAAAGGAAATTAATATAGGCTTTAAAATTTGCCGTTGTTTTTGCCATTTATTTTCTAATTCAGTTAATACTTTTTTCTCTTTAGAAGGATGAACCCTAGCAACTGCACGGACTTTAGTGGGTAAGACTAAAAACAATTGAATTAACCATGCTTTAATTCGATTGCTAAACTGAATAGATCGAGTAGATTCTGCGGGAGGATATTTTTTGAAGAATGAATTAATGCCTGTTTCAGAATTAAGTAAATGTTCCGCGACATCTAACATGTTCCATGCTTGATCACTAGGTCTAAATTGTTGTTGTTCGGGAGAATGTTCTTTTATAATAGCTAGAAACTTTTTAGTTGTGGTTTCTAATGCTTCAAAATGATTGATTAAAATAGTATTCATAGTTGTATAATTTTTAAATAACAATTTACTGAAAATATTTAAAAATACTGATTGACTGTTTGTTTTTTAATACAAACGCTTTGTTTGAATAGCGAATTTTAAAATAGATAAGTAGAATAATTATTTAAATAAACATATTGTTTTGTTAATAACTGCTGAAGATTAAAAATAAATTATTGAATTGGTTGTCTTATAAGTTATTGATTTTCAATAAAATGAGTTTTTGAAAAAATAAAAGATGAAAAAAGTTGTAAAAACAATTTGATTTGAAACATTTTGTTTTATATATTTGCCTTGTCAGAATTTTAACAACAAAATGTTTATCGTTATGAATACACAATTAACAACTAAGGTAAAACACATTGTAAGAGAAAACATGTTTAAGGTCAATGAGGTCATTCAAAAAAACTGGTTTCGACTAGTTGTCGTCGTACTTATTGCGTTTGTGATTGCGCATAAGGATTTGAATATCTCCTTTAATCTAGTAAAATCAAATATTAATCAATCACAAATACCGCTTGCGCCAATACCTGTAAGTAATCAAGAAGCGCGTCCAGAATCGATGAATTATGTCGCACCAGTACAAGAAAATCAAAGTCCTTCTATGAAAGACATGATGAAAACGGCAGTAGTAGGCGCAAAGAAGCCAGTTAAGAAAGTGAAGAAGAAGAAAAAAGTGGATGATAATTTAGCAAATACTTTTTCAAATATTGGTTTTATTTTAAATTCTACTTATGCTAAACGAAATAATATTGATCCTGCAATTGTCGCACAAAAGAATAAGATTTGTGAGGATTATATTAAGAAATACGCACCGATTGCAGTGAAGGAAATGAAGAAGTACGGAGTTCCAGCTAGTATTACATTAGCACAGGGACTTTTAGAAAGCAATGCAGGAGCGAGTAAATTAGCAACAAAAAACAATAATCATTTTGGGATTAAATGTTTTGCTAAAAGCTGTAAAAAAGGTCATTGCTCTAATTACACAGACGATTCGCACAAGGATTTTTTCAGGGCTTACAAAGGAGTGGAAGAGAGTTATCACGCACATAGTTTATTTTTACAAAGAAACAGGTACAAACATTTAGCTAAATTAGGTACTAAAAATTATAAAGACTGGGCACACGGATTGAGAAAGGCAGGTTATGCAACTGACAAAAAGTACGCGCCTAAATTGATAAAACTAATAGAAGTATTAAAACTAAATCGTTTCGATCAATAGAATACAGCAACATGATGATAAATTATTTTTAGGAAAAAGCGGTAATTTTATTACAAAATAAGGGAGCGGCAGTAAATTATTCATTTAATTTATTGCCGCTTTTTCGTTTTATAAAACTGGACTATTATTTTTTTGTTAAAATGTCGTTAAGACCTCGCTTTGGCTTTAGAGCTATTAAAACTTCTTTATTTTTGTAAAACAATACACGATTTATCTAATTTTTAAAGTTATAAAATACTAGAATAAGTATTTAGGTATAAGTGAGAAAAACTAAAATCAACTTTTATTATGAAAAAAATAACACTTCTTTCAGTTATCAGCACTTTATGTTTATTGATGAGTGCTGTTCAAATCAATGCTCAAATCGAAGCACCTCAACCCAGCCCGACATCAACTTTGACACAAACTGTTGGTCTAACAGAAGTTAAAATTGAATATAGCCGCCCAGGTTTAAAAGGTCGTACAATGTTTGGTGGTCATTTGCCTTATGACAAAATTTGGCGTACAGGCGCGAACGCTTCCACTAAAATCACAGTTAGCGATGATGTTCAAATCAATGATAAAGATTTGCCAAAAGGAACTTACGCGCTTTATACAATTCCAGGCGAAGACGAATGGACAATTATTTTGCACAAAAATATTAACCATTGGGGCGTAGGTGGTAAAAAATATAAAGAAGAAGAAGATGCTTTTCGTTTTAAAGTACCTTCTTCTAGAGTTAAAAATAAAGTAGAAACTTTTACTATTGACATCAATGATATTCGTAACGAAGGCGGTACGATCAATATCATGTGGGAAAATACAAAAGTAAGTTTCAACCTTGCGGTAGATACAGATAATAAAGTAATGTCTGATATTAAGCGAAAAATGAAAGGAATTTCTGGTTCTACTTATTATCAAGCTGCGAGATATTATCATGAAACAGGAAAAGATGCAAATGAAGCATTAGAATGGATTTCAAAAGCAATGGAATTAGATGGAGAAAAATTCTGGATGATGCGTTTGAAAGCATTGATCTATGCAGATTTAAGAAAATATAGCTATGCGATCAAAACAGCTAAAAAATCAAGTGCGTTAGCAAAAGAAGCTGGAAATGAAAGTTATGTAAGTATGAATGCTGCGTCTATTAAAGAATGGACTAAGAAGAAATAAATTTGAGTGGTTTTTTGAAAAGCGACCATGAATCGGGAGATTTGTAGTCGCTTTTTTAGGTTATGTTTAGTCTAGAATTGCTAAAATGGATCTGGATTTTCTAAAGCGTCTTTCATTTGCTCTAAGATATAAATAATATTCATTCTAAGCCTTACGCGTTGAGACAAGTATAATTGATCGGTGATACTACCTCTTTTATGACTTCTCTCATTTCCATGAAAATTGGCTGTTGCTAAAATAACTTCGGAAGCATATTTACCGTCATTTATTTCTTCACTTAAAGGATAAAGCGCATATAAAGCATCTTTAAGTCTATCCTCTAAAAGCATGGCTTTAATAGCATTAAGTTTTTGAATTTGTAGATTGAGGGGAGGTAGAGGATCATTTGCGTTTTGATGAACTACTCTAGCGACTTCTTTTGTGAAAACCTCTAATTGTTGATTAAAATTCCAAGGAGCATGACCAGAGATGTATTTCATTTTATTGGCTTGATGAGAAGCTCGTAAATGACTGGGAATAATTTGCTCAATTATTTCAAAATAACTGGCATATTCCCCTTCTTCAAGATACTTTAAGGCTTTATTTATTGTATTTTGCATTCAATCTTATTTTAGTACTTAATAATAATCTATTTCTATAATATAGCCAAACCGTAAGTTTATTATTTTAATAAGAGAATCAAAAAGCGGTTATAAATTTTTAAAATTTATAACCGCTTCTACGAAAAGTACCCAAAAATGTTAGAAAAATATTATTCTTTATAATCAAAAGTACTTAAAAAACCTGTATGGAAATCGCCTGAAATAAAATCCTCATTATCCATTAGTTTAAGGTGAAAAGGTACAGTTGTATCAATACCTTCTACAATAAATTCAGTCAATGCTCTTTTCATTTTAGCAATACATTCTTTACGAGTTTTTGCTCTACAAATCAATTTTGCCATCATTGAATCATAATATGGCGAAATGGTATAACCAGCATAAGCATGTGTATCTACTCGAACACCATGCCCTTTTGGACTATGAAAAGAAGTGATTTTCCCAGGACTAGGACGGAAATCCTTATAAATATTTTCGGCATTAATACGACACTCGATCGCATGGAATTGAGGGAAATAATTTTTTCCTTCAATTGGAATACCAGCAGCAATTTTGATTTGCTCCTTAATCAAATCAACATCCATCACTTCTTCAGTTACAGTATGCTCGACCTGAATACGAGTATTCATTTCCATGAAATAGAAATTCTGATGCTTATCTACCAAAAATGCGACTGTTCCAACACCTTCATATTTAATTGATTCTCCAGCCTTAACCGCTGCATCACCCATTTTGGTACGCAATTCATCTGTTAAGAAAGGAGAAGGTGCTTCTTCTACTAATTTTTGGTGGCGACGCTGAATAGAACAATCTCTTTCAGACAAGTGACAAACTCGTCCGAACTGATCACCCATGATTTGAATTTCAACATGACGCGGTTCTTCGATGAATTTTTCAATATAAATTCCATCATTAGAAAAAGATGCTAATGCCTCATTTCGAGCCATATTCCAGTTGTTCTCAAAATCCTCTTCCTTCCACACAATGCGCATTCCTTTACCACCACCACCAGCAGTAGCTTTCAAAATAACTGGATAACCAATGCCTTTTGCAAGTTTAATGCCTTCTGCAACACTAGTCAATAATCCGCCAGAACCTGGTACAACAGGAACATTAGCCTTGATCATCGTATCTTTGGCAGTGATTTTATCACCCATTTTACGGATCATATTAGCAGTAGGGCCGATAAATTTAATACCATATTCGGTGCAAACTTCTGCAAAATCAGCATTTTCAGATAAGAAACCATATCCTGGATGAATAGCATCAGCATTAGTTATCTCAACCGCAGCCATTAATCTAGGAATATTCAAATAAGATTCTTTAGAAGAAGGCGGACCAATACAAACTGCTTCATCAGCGAATCGAACATGTAAACTCTCTCGATCAGCAGTAGAATATACAGCAACAGTTTTGATGCCCATCTCTCTACAAGTACGAATAACTCGAAGTGCAATTTCTCCTCGGTTAGCTATTAATATTTTATTGAACATAGTTCTCTTTTTAATGATTGTATTGCCTTAACCATCGTTAAGTTGATACATACAATTAGATAGGAGAATAAGTAATTGATGATAAGCGAAGAACTTTAAAATATCATCAATTACTAATTCAATCATTATTCACATGACAAAAGGAAAAAACCTCTTATTTTACCATGATGTCTAACTAGGATCTACTAAATATAAAGCTTGCCCAAATTCTACAGGAGTAGCATCATCTACAAGGACTTTTACTATTTTTCCGCTGACCTCCGATTCGATTTCATTGAAAAGCTTCATTGCTTCTACTATACAAACGACACTATCCTTCTGAACAACATCACCTACATTTACATAAACAGGTTTATCTGGAGATGGTGAACGATAGAATGTTCCAACTATAGGAGAAGTAATTTCTATATAATTGTTATTATCTTCTTTTTTTCCTGCGGCTGGCGCTGCTGGAGTTGGAGCAACAGCAGCGGGTGCTGGAGCTGGAGCAGACGGAGCATATTGAGGTGCAGGATAAGAAGGCATGCTAGCAGGCACTGAAACAATTTTCGTTTCTGTAATTGTTTCAGGCTCTTTTGAGCGAATGGTCAATTTGAATTCTTTATCTTCTAAATGAAATTCACTAAGACCTGTTTCACTAATCAGTTTGATTAACTCTTGGATTTGATTGAAGTCCATAAACATTAGTTTTTAGCGCGTTCAACATAATTTCTTGTGCGAGTGTCAATCTTAATTGAATCGCCTTCATTAATAAACAATGGTACTCTAATTTCAGCTCCCGTTTCTAAGGTAGCTGGTTTAGAGGCATTTGTTGCAGTATCCCCTTTTAAGCCTGGCTCTGTATAAGTCACTTTAAGCGTCACATACATCGCTATTTCACACAAAAGAGGTGTGTTTTCCGCAGCATTATATAATACATCTACATTATCTCCCTCTAAGATTAAATCATAATTAGGGATAAATTTCTTTTCAAAAAGAATTTGCTCGTAGGTTTCATTATTCATAAAATGATAAAGATCACCTTCAGGATAGAGATATTGAAACTTTCTTCTTTCTACCCTAACTACATCTATTTTATGCCCAGAAGGAAAAGTATGACTCACTACTTTGCCATTGGTCATACTTTTTAATTTGGTACGAACAAAAGCTGGTCCTTTCCCTGGTTTTACATGTAAGAATTCTACTACAGTATAAATGTCATGATTATGTTTCATACATAACCCATTTCTAATCTCAGAAGTATTAGCCATATTAGTAATAAAATTTAAAATTGATTTTACAATTTTTTTAGAATAGGTAAACGATTATCTATTCCAAAAAGTGGTGCAAAGATATTAAAACTAATAGAAGTTTAAGAACATGTACAGCAACAACTTGAAAAATAGGCATTTAAATCTAGGTTTAAGTAGATATTAAAACCATTATTATCCTATTTTAATACAGGTTTTTTATGACTTTGGACTTCCATCATACGCCCATTTTAATAAAATCGCGCCCCAAGTAAAACCACCTCCAAAGGCAGTAAGCACTAAATTATCACCTTTTTTTAGTTGGTTTTCATAATCGGCTAAACAAAGAGGAAGTGTTGCTGCGGTAGTATTACCATATCTTTCAATGTTCATCATCACACGTTCTTCAGGAATTTTTACATTTTTCCCTACAACGCTTATAATACGTTTATTTGCTTGATGTGGAACTAGCCATTGAACATCATCACTGGTCATTTCATTATTTTTCAATAACTTATTGACCGCTTCTGGCATTTTCTTAACGGCCATTTTAAAAACTGGCCTACCCTCTTGAGAGGCAAAATGTTCTCTTGCAGCCACTGTTTCTAAAGTAGCAGGACTAACAGATCCGCCTGATTTGATATATAGATATTCAATGCCGCTGCCATCAGATTGCATGACTTGATCTTGAATACCTATCCCTTCTTCTGTAGAAGGTTCTAATAAAACAGCTCCTGCGCCATCTCCAAAAATAATACAGGTTGTACGATCAGTATAATCAATGATAGAAGACATCTTATCTGCTCCAACAACAATTACTTTCTTGTATCTTCCAGATTCAATAAACTGTGATCCAGTAGATAATGCATATAAAAAACCTGAACAAGCAGCACCTATATCATAACTAAATGCGTTGACTGCACCTACATCTTTAGAGATAATATTGGCAGTAGCAGGAAAAATATGATCTGGAGTGACTGTTGCACAAATAATTAAATCAATATCTTCGGGAGCTGTTCCTGTTTTCTCCAAAAGCCCTTTTACTGCCTTCGAAGCCATGTAAGAAGTACCTTTTCCTTTTTCTTTTAAAATTCTGCGTTCTTTGATTCCTGTACGAGATATAATCCATTCATCATTCGTATCAACCATCTTTTCTAGATCAAAATTGGTTAATTTAGTTTCTGGAACCCAGCCTTCGACCCCTGTAATTGCTGCAAGCGTTTTAGCCATAACAAATAGCGATTTTAACTTTTTTTAAGAAAATAGTTTACTCTTGAGGTAAAAAACAATTTTAACTTTTTTTGCTAAAATAGTTTACTCTTAAAGCAAAAAATAATTTAAAGATTGCAAAAGTATAAGGAATTTTTATTTTTCCGATCTCTTGGAAAGTTAATTGGGAAGATTTAATTAAAAATTGATTAGTTTTTATGTATAAAAAATTGATTATTAGTAAGTTAAAGAGATGAAAAAGAGGAGAGGAATTGAAAATATTTTTTTAAAAAATTTAATTAAATTGAATTTCTCTGCTATAAAATAGCGAAAGGTATTTCAAAAACAAATCTTGTTCCTTGTTCTAGGTTCTCTATCTCATGAAATTTTCCTGACTGTAGTTCAATTAATTTCCCGACTAAATTTAATCTGAAAAGAAAAGAATCATCCTCTACTGAGAACTCTTTTTTATTTATAAATGTATCAATATTAGCTATTTTTAGGCAAGGATTTAGTATTGTAAATCGAATAATTAAATCGGGATGCATAGCCTCATGTTCTTCGATTTTACATATGGTAGGATTACTGGATGTTTGATTAGATAAACTTAATAAATCATAAAGAATATACATCAATCGGGCTTGATCACCCATGATTTTTAGTTGATTAACTCTTTTTGATATATCTATTGTAATTTTTTGATTACGAATATTTTCAAAACTTTCCTTGATATTCGTAATCACTTCTTTCATGGAAAAACGATCAACCCAATTACCTACATATTTATATTTGACCAAATCAGTCAATTGCTCTAAATCAATAAAAATGTTTTTTAATAATAAATTATTTGCTTTTAATAGCATGGAATTTTTTCCTAAATTTTTAGAAAGAATGAGCTGTTGTAGTGTTAAATTTTTGCGAATGATATAATGTATCTTACTATTTAAATTTTGACGCTGCAATTCGAGTTCATTCATCCGTTGTTGATTGCGCTGAAACTCCTTATAGAGCATAGTATAATCAAAAATAGTCCAAAGGATATACTTTTTACCACTTAATGTAACGGAATTGAACGTAAAATCATAAAAACCCTGCAGCTCTTCAAATGGCTCTTCAACCCTTGAAAACAAAACCTCGGGCGTTCCTGTTTTTAACGTCCAAAGATAACCGAAAATACTTTCAATAAAAGGAGACCAAACTGTTGCAGGCTCTTGATTATTGACCCTAAATAGTGTATCACAACTTTCAACTACCATGGCATGACTATCCAAAAGAAGCATTTGATTAAAGTTTTCTGTTGGATTATTTATAGTTGATTTCGCGAGAGTTTTTTTATTTAGCATCTTTTAAGAATTTGTGTAATATTCGTTCTCCAATAGTTTTTTACGCTTCTTTTCCAAGGATTGCTCGTCCTAGTATTTCAAATAATGCTTCAACATTTTCCCCAGTTTTGGCACTACTATAAATATCCGCAGGTTGACTTAGCTCTTCTTCTAATTCTAGAAGCTGTTGTGGTGTAATAAGGTCTTTTTTATTCCCTACTACTTTAACCTTGACACCTGGGATTTTGCTTTTAAGATAGTCAATATCCGAGGTCAAATTCTTGTAAGTAAGCGGTCTAGTTACATCAAACACATAAATAATGCCGCTCGCACCTAAAAAATAAGAATTAGGAACTTTATCCTGCGAAATTTCTCCTGCAATATCCCAAAGTAGGATAGATAATTCCTCTTCTTCAACCTTGATAATTTTCTTTTTTACATTAACTCCAATTGTAGTTAAATAGCGTTCGCTAAATTTATTAAATAAAAATTGATTAAATAAAGAAGTTTTTCCGACACCAAAACTTCCTGTTAAAATTACTTTTGTACTGATCATCTCAATTGTTGTATGAATGTGTAAGTAAGAAATGCTTATTGTTTTAATCTACTTCTCATTTTTGACGTAAAAAAAGGATTTAAAGTAACAAGCTTATGAGAATTGTTTTCTGATTGCAATAATTTTTAATAATTAAGCAAAAATATCCTTTTTAAAATGATGCTCTAATTTAGAGGATACTTCTTCTGTAAGTTCACTTGTAATTAAGTGCAAACTTACACCTTTCATATCTTTTTCTGCAAATTCTAATAAAATAACTGCTAAATGATCTTGTTCTTGTGAGGATAGAGAACCTGAAATCGCAACAGCAATATAATAAGAAAAGAAATTCTGTACTAATATTTTGAAATTCCCGTAATTAATTAATTCTAACTCTTGTTTCTCAACATGAAAAGCATCTTGTGCAAACGATTTGATCGCTGTCAACATCCCTGCAATCATGTCTTTATCCATTGTTTCTTGACGAGAATAACTCCCAACTAATAAGCCTGAATCACGCTGAATAACATAAATCTCTTCTATAATCGGTTTATCTATATCTCTCAATACCAAATCACTTGATCGAATACCTAATATTTTTGATTTGATTTGCCCAATCAATCCCTTAGTTGAAAATACAGAAGAAACCTGTTGATCTATTCGATCTTTTAATAATTGGAATTGAAAACTAACAAACTTTCGGATCATTTGGCCCAAAACTGGATAAATCACATTCAGCAATTGCTCTTTTGATGCTTCCAATTTGTGTTCAATGACATTATCTACATGAATACCAAATTCTTTTGAAAAGTTAGTTTTCAAATATTCTATCCGTTCTTCAATCAATGGACTGACTTCTTTCTCCAACCCTTCTTTAGTGTATAAGGTCTTCTTAATAGAATCAATCTCTTGCCTATCTTGTTTGAGCAAAATAGATTTCAAGTGATTAAGCATAAGCGCCTCTTGCGACGAAGAAGAGTGATTTTCCATTTTCATAAAAAAGTTAAGAATGAAAAATTAACAACAGAAAATAGATCATATCCAAAATGGGCTTGATCCGTTACTAATCCCATTCCAATTTGGTTATCGTCAATTATCCATTAAAATAAAGTTATCCGTTGATTAATCGATTGCTGACTTCGGCTAATAACCTTCCTAAATCTGCTTTATCTGTAACACTAACTGTATTGATTCGTTCATTTAATTTTTGAACATTGTCTGTCAATAAGGCTTCTAATTTATCAAAACGATTGTTCATTTCCACTTCTAAAGCTTCAAAACGTTGATTCATTTTATGCTCCAAAGCAACAAAACGTTCATCATTAGCCTTATTGGTAGCTGCAAATTTATCATCAACCGCCTCAAAAGAAGATTTGTATTGAGCCATTTGATTGCCCATCAAAATATTTCTGATAGTTGAAATTTCCCCTAAAGTAGGCTCATTATTTTGATCCGCCATTATATATTATGTTTGATTTTTTTATTTAAAGATTGTATCTATAAAAGTAAAATAAAATTGTTACACTTTTTTCCTATTTGAATTGAATATTAAACATAATAGATTTATTTGATTATAATTCATTAAACTCTAACCAAACAGATTTAGTTAATAACTGATTTTTCTTACTTTCGTATAAAAGTAAAATAAAAAGATGGATTGTCAATATTCTTCATACATATTTTAAATGATATTAATATATAGTTCACCGATTTCAAATAGAGTTAAATATACTTTCAATCTTGTTTTTAATCAAATCTTAGGTGTAGAAATTGAATGGACAAGCGATCTTTCTTTTTTCAAAAACAGTATTTTACCTAAAATTAGTTATCATTTTCAGCCAATTCAAAACGAAATTCATTTTCATATCCTTCCTTTTTTATTAGAAAATACTATTTCTCCACAAAATATTATAGTTAAAAAATGGCATAATTTACCCGCTTTTTTTTACCATAATCAATTGAATGCGGCTTTGCCTTTTGATCCTTTTGCAATGATCTTTTATTTGGTCAGTCGCTATGAGGAATATTTTGCGAAGGATTTGGATCAACATGATCGCTTTAAGGCTACGGCTAGTTTAGCTTATCAACATGATTTTTTAGAATTACCTTTGGTTAATAATTGGGCAATTGAAATAAAAAAGATTATTCAAAAACACTATCCTGATTTTTTTTTCCCAACTAAAAAATTCCAATTCACTCCAACTTATGATATTGATTACGCTTGGTCATATCTTCATAAAGGATGGAAAAGGACGATAGGTGGTTATGCTAAAATGCTTCTAAAAAATCCCAAATTACTACCACAAAGGATAAAAGTCCAATTAAAACTAGCCCGTGATCCTTATTTCACTTACGATTTATTGAAGGATTGGCATCAAACATATCAATTAGCACCTATTTATTTTTTTTTAGTGGGCGATTATGGCGAATTTGATAAAAATACTTCTATTCATAATAAGCCCTTTCAATCATTAATCCAGCAGATAGAAGCCGAAAATTCAATTGGTTTACATCCTTCTTATCAGTCTAATCAGCATATCCATATTTTAAAAAAAGAGCTAAAAAGTTTAAATGCTGTTGCGAATAACTCGATTATAAAAAGCCGTCAACATTTTCTGAAATTAGCCTTGCCAAGCACCTATCAGAATTTAATTAAAGTAGGAATACAAACGGATTATACAATGGGCTATGCTGAAAATATCGGATTTCGAGCAAGCATCGCTACGCCTTTTTATTGGTTTGATTTAAGTGAAAACGAAATAACTACACTACAAATTTTTCCTTTTCAAATCATGGATGTAACTTTGAAAAATTATTTAAAACTCTCTCCCGAATTAGCAACTCATGCTACAAAACGGATCATTGATAATACAAAATTAGTTGATGGTCATTTCATTTCTCTTTGGCATAATAATTCATTTTCGGAGCAAGAAGGCTGGGAAGGTTGGAGAGCTGTTTACGAAAAAATGCTTATTAATGCTACAAGTTAATTTTTATTTTTTTTTAAAAAAAAATATTGCAAGTTATTGATTATCAATGCTTTGTTTTGATTTTTTTTAGCTAAAATACCTTTATTTGCTTTTTTATTAAAAAATAATAAAAAAACAATAGGGGGATTTCAGGAATGGTTTGTCATTAATACAGAAGCGATTAACAACGATAAATGATGCTTCTTTATTTTCAAACTAAAAAAAATGCCTATAAGTTTTACCTCTTACTTTTATTCGATTTTAGTGAATTGAAAACGCTTGCAAGCTAATTCACATCCAAAATGGTTCTTATAAAAAATTGAACCTATCTGTTTTATCTACTATTTTTTCTAACTATTAAAATCTATAAAAATGAGAAGAGTAAATTGGTTTTTCAGCAACGCCGCGATGATTTTGGTTGTATTATTAATAGCAACCTCGTGTCAAAGAGAAGAGTTAGTTATTGATGATAATGGAAATGTCGTTGATAATATCACGAACACAGGAAATTCTGATCATGGTCATGATCATGGGAGCGGAGACGGAGGTTTAACACTCTACGCCATTAGCGGAAACACAATAACAAAATTGAAAGATTATGACGTGAATAGTCAACAGAAATCTTTTCAATTGGATAAAGTCAAGCACCAGAAAATGTGGGAATATTTCACAGAATTGATTCCTTTAACAGCTCGGTCACAAATTTTAGAATTTGAAGTATTTCATGGTGAAGGTGAATTATTAGGATACGTTACACCAGTTACAGAAGGAGATTTGAGTTCTTGGAAAATGGGTTTAGCGATTGATGCGGCACAGGATTTATCTAAAATTGACTTAGCGACAGAATTTGCCTATACGTCAATCCATGAGTATGCACATGTTTTAACTTTAAATAATACACAAGTTGATGCTTCGACAAGTGAGGCTAATTGTGGAGGATTTCATGTAGGCGAAGGTTGTGTTAGATCTGATTCTTATATCAATGAGTTATATAATCTTGGTTGGGCCGATATTATTGATGAGCACAAAGCAATTAAGAGTGGGGATGATGAAAGTAAATTCTATACAAAATATAAAGATAGATTTGTCACACCTTATGCAGCTTCTAATCCTGCTGAAGATATAGCGGAAGTATTCACGGTATTTGTAACTTCTGATAGCCGTCCAAAAGGAAATACTATTGCTGATAAAAAAGTACAAGCGATGTATGAAAGACCAGATTTATTGAACTTGCGTAGTCAGATTAGACAAAGTGGTGTAGTGAGAGCTATGGTGCCAGGTAGCTGGAAAAGACCAAAGAAATTGCATTCACATATTAAAAGACCAGTTTCTTTAAATTAATTATAAATTGTTAAGCGAATTATTTGCTAAGATTTTTTTAAAAGCTTCTCCTATATTTAATATAGGGGAGGCTTTTATTTTTGGGTGTAATTCAATTCTTCGTTTTTGAATAAAAGTCATCAGATGAGTGAAGTGTTAAAGTTGATTAGTGGTATCTCAACTAATAATTTGAACAATAACTCACCTGATGACTACCTTTTATAATAATTAATCAGAATAGAATTACACCCTTATTTTTATGCTGTTCCGCCTTAAAATCCATATTTAAAAAAGTATTAATTTACAATTATTCGGTTAAAATTGTATCTTAATGCTTTCGTCTTAGAATTAGACTTATACGACGGCTACTTAATTTGCTACAACGGGCAAATTTAATTTCGTACCGTTTCGCTAAACCACTAGCCGCCGTACAAGTCTATTTCTATTAGTCATTGATTTGAAAAAGTAAAAAAATGAATTTCGCTAAAATAGATGAGTGGGTTGCAGCCTTTGCAGGTGCTGTTTGGGGATTACCGCTATTGTTTTTATTGACAGGAGGAGGATTATTTTTATTGATCTACTCTAGATTTTTACCTTTCCGTTATTTGAAACACGCGATACAAGTCACTAGGGGAAAATATGACAATCCAGAAGATCCAGGAGAAATTAGTCATTTTCAAGCCTTAACGACTGCGCTTTCTGCCACAATTGGAATGGGAAATATTGCAGGTGTTGCCGTAGCGATTACAATCGGAGGCCCAGGAGCGATTTTTTGGCTTTGGATTAGTGGTTTGGTTGGAATGTGTACTAAGTTTTTTACGTCTACTTTGGCAATTATGTATCGAGGATACGAACCTAATAAAGAAGGCGAGGAGCGAGGTGAATTGCAAGGTGGACCAATGTATTTTATCATGGAAGGTTTAGGCAAATCGTGGAAACCATTGGCAATATTTTTCAGTTTGGCGGGCTTAATGGGCGCATTACCTATTTTTAATGTTAATCAATTGACACAAGCAATTAGTGATATTTTGCTTGTTCCGAATGGCATAGAAAAAGGAATGACTGTGAACTTGACCATAGGAATTATTTTGTGTCTCATTACCAGTTTTGTGATTTTGGGTGGTTTGAAGCGAATTAGTGAAACTGCTGCGAAGTTAGTTCCGACGATGGTTGTTTTATATATGATTTCTGTATTTATCATTTTAGGAATTAATTTCGAAGAAGTACCTAAATATTTTACTATGATTTTTACGGATGCTTTTGCTGCTGAAAATTATCATGGTGATCCGTTTTTTGGTGGTGTTTTAGGTGGTTTAATTTTGTTGGGTATTCGTCGAGGTGCGTTTTCGAATGAAGCAGGTATTGGTACAGCACCGATGGCTCATGGTGCAGCGAAAACCTCTGAACCTGTTCGCGAAGGTTTAGTCGCGATGTTAGGACCTGCGATTGATACTCTGATTGTTTGTACTTTAACGGCTTTGACAATTTTAGTAACGGGTGTTTGGGAAATAGCTGATAAAGAAGGTTTAAACGGTGTTTCTTTGACCGCTGCGGCATTTGATAACTCTATGCCGAGTATTGGAAATTATGTTTTATTAGTTTGTATTGCGGTATTTAGTGTTTCTTCATTGTTTTCTTATTCTTACTATGGTACAAAATGTATGGGTTTCTTATTTGGTTCAGAAAACAAACATTATTACAACTATTTTTACCTAGCAAGTATCATCATGGGAGCGGTATTTCCTTTAAGTGTAATGCTGAATTTGATTGATGGTTTTTTCGCCTTAATGGCAATTCCGACTATGACCGCGACGCTAATCATGGCACCTAGGGTAATGAAGCGAGCGAAAGAATATTTTAGTAGTTTGTAATATAATAGCTTATTTAAGCGTCAGATTTTTCAGTTTAAGGATCGGATCTCTTTAAGGAATCCGATCCTTAGTATTTATAAAAACAATTTCTAATATATGATAACCATTGAACACTTATCTAAGTCTTTTGGTGCAAAAAAAGTACTCAATGATATTAATTTATCACTCGAAAAAGGGAAAGTTTATGGTATAGTAGGAGAAAACGGCGCAGGAAAAACCACTTTGTTTAATTGCATTGCAGGACTTGAGAAATATAAAGGAACAATCAAAAGTGATTATACAAAACTAAAAGATCAATTAGGATTTTTACAAACGGATCCTTTCTTTTTTTCAAAAATAACTGGGCAAGAATATTTGCAATTATTGTGCAATGCTCGACAAATTAAAGTCAAGGATTTTAATGAAAAGAATATTTTTGATTTGCCGCTTAATCAATACGCTTCAACCTACTCAACGGGTATGAAAAAGAAGCTGGCATTATTAGGCGTTTTGATGCAGGAAAATGATTTTTTTATCTTAGATGAGCCTTTTAATGGTGTTGATATTCAGAGTAATATCATTATTACAGAGATTATTCATCAGCTTAAATCATTGAATAAAACACTGATTATTTCGTCTCATATTTTTTCAACTTTAAGTGATACTTGTGACGAAATTTATATGCTAAAAAAAGGCATTTTTGTTAAAAAAGTACATCAATCGGACTTTGGAAAGCTAGAACAAGAAATGAAAGACTTTACAATTGGAAATAGCATTGAGCAGCTAAATTTAAAATAAGAAAGGGCAAATTCGTGATTGAATTTGCCTTTTTAAAAGAATAAAAATTACATTTTTATCGTCCCTTTATCTTTTCTAAGCTCCTTTTCTACTTGTTTTTTCTTGCGATTTTCTTTATATTTTTCTTCTCTTTTTTTAAGGTTTTTAGCTACTTTATCTAAATTTTCTTCGCCTTTTTTTAATTGTTTTTTAGAAAATATCTCTGCTCTTTTAAAATTTTCCTTACTCTTTTTTTGTTGCCTTTTACTGAATTTATCGAATTTTTTCTTGCGTTTGACATTCTCCTTTTTCTGTTCTTTAGAGAATTTTCTTAATTTTTCTTGTTGTCTTTTACTAATGTCCTTTACCTTTTTTTTACGTTCTACATTCTTAATTTTTTGTCGCTCGATCATCCTTTTGATCTTGCTCTTTTCTTTTTTATTCTCTTTCATCACGGTTTCTTCCTCATTAGGAATTTTAGTAGACTGCGCAAAATTATAATTGACAGCAATCACAGATAATAATAAAATTAAAATTGCTAACTTTCTCATGGTATTAGGTTTTGTGTGTATAAATATTGGACTAATAACGCCATTTTACTAGTTAGTTATTGGAAGAATATGATAAAATAAGATTTTTTTAACTTGTCTGATACCTTTGAATGAGTAAACGTATCAATTTAAAATGAGGAAGGTCGGACTTCGTATAGAAATCCGACCCTTTTGTGATAATAAATAAGACAAAAGACTATATGTCAGTTTGCCTTTTTACTTTTCTACTAAACAAAATAAGTACACTTACTCTTCATTCTCTTTATCAAGAAAACCATTAATAGATTTTACAACATGAGCAATTTTGCTGTAATTAATCGTGTAATGGATAAACTTTCCTTCTCTAATTGTTTCAACAATCCCTGCATTTCTAAGGATTCTTAAATGTTGAGAAGTAATTGATTGTTCTAGTTTAAGTGTATTGTAAATCTTGTTTACGTTAATGGATTTGTTGTTGTCAATGAATTCTAAAATCTGCATTCTTAAAGGATGCGCTAGCGCCCTTAAAATTTCAGCAGAAGTGTTTAGGCGATCATTGTCAATTTTTACATTAGCATTTCTCATACAATTGATTATTTGTTTTGTTTAGGTTTTGTTAGTTTTTATTTCTAGCTAATCCAATCGTTATTAGAGGATCAAAATTTAAATAAAATCTAAAAGGTACAATTTAAATTGAAAGTTAGGTAATATATAGTATAATATTGGAAATCATAAAAAGCCTATAATGGTTCAATGATTTCGCTACTTAATTTGTTATTATTTTATCTCAGATGCTAATTCTTCTATCAATCCATTGATTTCCGTTAAGCGAGTTTGGTTCAAATAATAATGAATGAACTTTCCTATTCGTTCAGTAGAAACTACGCCTGCTCTGCGTAAAATTGCCAAATGTTGAGAAGCAACTGATTGCTCTAAACGCAACTTGATATAAATATCAGTTACAGTCATGCGATTGTTCTCTTCAAGCATTTTAATAATTGATTGCCTTAATTTGTGGTTGATAGCTCTTAGTATCAATACGGCTTTTCTTAAGTCTCCATAGTTTATAACTACTTCTTCGGAGGAAGTATCTAGTGTAATCTGCTGTTGTTCAGTTTTACCCATAATCTCTAGTGTTCAAATAGTGTTTAATAGAAAATTTGTGGTTTTTATTAATAATTGTTTAATATATTCTTCAATTCGGAACTTTGGTAACAAATTGATATATAGCTTTAAACAATTAGATATTTTTATAATAAGACGCGCCGAACGAAAAAATCGTTGCATGGTTTCTTGTTTATGTATATTTTTTTTTCTTTTATATCTTTTTTTTTGAGAAAAGCTGTCAATCTGAAATGATTATGCAATATAATTATTTATATGTATTAAAAATAAATTTATTTAAAAACACGACTTTTCCAAAATAAGGTCAATTTTAGGTTTTTTTATCTTAGACCTTTTTAAGGAGGTGATTGTTTGGAATTAGGCTAACTGAATTACCAAAAGCAATGTTTTACCCATCATGGTTATATCAAAAAGCATATAATATATCTATGCAAAAAAAATAAATGTTTGGTTTTTAAAAGCTGTTGCGCCAAAAAATAGAAAAATAGCATCTATTTAATTTTAAGAAATTAAATTTAGTGATGTAGATTTTTCTTGACTTTTAACCTTCTAAACAATGACATTAACAAGCACAGAAATCGGATATAGTTTATTAATTTTAGTTGGATTTTTGATTGGTTTTATTCTATTTATGAGACATTATTTTAATAAAAATACTACTCAACTCATTATGAATAAAGTGAGTGCTAGCATTAAAATTAAAAAGCATTCAAAAGTTGATATTTTAAAATTTCAAACCACTAATTGGCTCTTTGGACTGGCTTGCTCTCTTGCTTTAGTTGTGTTATTATTGAGCTATTCTAAACCAGAGGGAATGATTGATGAGGACTTGATTGATAGAGAGAATATAGATGATATTGAAATAGATATACCTCGAACGATTACACTCGTTGCTCCTCCGCCTATACCACCTCTTCCAGTAATTGAAGAACTTCCAGAAGAAAATATTGAATTTTCGAGTATAGAAACTGATACAATCAAACCAGATACTGTTGTAATAAAAGAAAAAAAAATAACAGATCCGTTAGCTCAAGGAGAGGAAGAAGAGGAAATTATAGAGGAAGTATTCACACGAGTAGAACAGATGCCCGTTTTTCCTGGTTGTGAAGATTTAGAAACCGAGAAAGAAAGAAAAAAATGTACAGAAACCAATCTATTAAAATTTATGTACAAAAATTTAAAATATCCTAGAATTGCTAGAGAAAATGGAATTCAAGGTCCTACTGTAGTTGAATTTACTATAGGTAAAGATGGTTCGGTTATTAATATCGAATTAATAAAAGATCCTGGAAGTGGATGGGGAGAAGAGGTTTTACGTGTCATAAGTTCAATGAATGAACAGCTTCCTAAATGGAAACCTGGTTATCAAAGAAATCAACCCGTAAAGGTGAAATATATGATGCCGCTCCGAATACGTTTACACTAATCATCGTTTTACTTAGGGCGAAACAATGCCTAAAAGTACCATTTTTAATAAAAGAAAAGGAGGGTTTTTGATTCTTGGTGGTTTTTTTGCTAGTTTTCCTATACAATCTCTTATTAATGCTCTTAATGTTATATTAAAAATCATTGGTAGAAAACAATTTTATACGGTATTACGTATTTTTATATTAGAAACAAAAATAGATTTGCAATACGGCAGGTTGAATAGAGTAATACAAATCAAGAAGCAACGGTAATATACTAGAACAAAAAAACTAAGAATGAAATACATCTTTTTAATCTTTGGATTAATTTTTACTTTCCAAAGCACACTACAAGGGCAAGATCGGCAATTAGCAGAGCAGTATTTTAGAAATGGAGAATACGAAAAAGCAAGTAGCATTTTTGAAAAAATCTATCGAAAAAATCCCGCTGGCGATTATTATTTTGATCGCTATATGAATTGTTTGCTTTTATTGGAAGATTATAAAAAATATGAGAAACAATTAAAAAAACGCATCAAAAGATTTCCACAAAAAGTACAACTTTATGTAAAATATGGGGAGCTATATGAGCGTCAGTATCAACAAGATAAAGCAAATAAACAATACAAAAGAGCGATTGATAACTTGCCTAAAAACCGAACAGAAATCATTCAATTATCCCAAGCTTTTATCAAATTAACTAAATATGATTTGGGATTAGCTTCTTATAAAAAAGGGGCAAAACTGCTAGGAGATCAATCTATGTTTGCCTACGAACTCGGTGATTTGTATCGTAGAAAAGGAGATAGAGAGCCGATGATCACCAATTATTTATTGAGCCTTCAAAATACTCCTGCACGACTTAATTCTTTGAAAACTATTTTCCAACGATTTTTTGGTGATGACGATTTTCAAGAATTACAAGCACAATTATATGAGAAAATCAATGACAATCCAGATGATGCGGTGCTTTTGGAATTAATGGCTTGGGTATTTGTTCAAAAAAAGGATTATAAAAATGCCTTTAGACAAGTGAGGGCTTTGGATAAACGTATCAAAGATACAGGCGGTCGTGTCTATCGCTTAGCGCAAACGGCACAGCAAGGCAAGGATTATGAAGCGGCGATTATGGCATATGAATATTTAGTTAACGAAAAAGGAAAAACCAATACCTATTATATAGAAGCCAAAAAAGAAATGCTAAAATGTAAGCGATTGCGTTTAGTTGATGGTTATGAATATACCGAAGCGGATTTGAAAGGATTAGAAGCTGAATATGAAATGTTCCTCACAGAATTTGGTCGTAATAAAACATCTGGACAAATCATTTTTGAATTAGCGGAATTAGAGGCGTTTTATTTGAATGATTTGGAAAAAGCGACTTCTTTACTAGAGGATTTGATTGAATATCCAGGCGTGAGAAGGCATTTATTAGCGAAGTCCAAAATTGCTTTAGGTGATTATTATTTAATGGATGGCGAAGTTTGGGAGTCTACTTTACTTTATTCGCAAGTAGACAAAGCTTACAAAGATGATATTTTGGGTCAAACGGCTCGCTTTAGAAATGCAAAGTTATCTTATTATAAAGGAGATTTTGTCTGGGCACAAACTCAATTTAGCGTCTTGAAAGCATCTACTTCAAAACTTATTGCGAATGATGCATTGGATTTATCTGTGTTTATTTTGGACAATTTGGCGTTAGATACTGTGACTAGCCCGATGTTGATGTACGCTCAATCTGAATTATTGATTTTCCAAAATCGTTTTGATGAAGCGTTCACTAAAATGGACTCGATCATTTCTCTTTTTCCGAAACACTCTTTGCAGGATGATATTTATTTTGCGAAAGCTCAAATTTTCAAAAAGCAAAGAAAATATACAGAAGCTGCGACGATTTATCAACAGATTATTAATGAATTTCCAGAAAGCATTCGGGTAGATAATTCGCTTTTTGCATTAGGAGAATTGTATGAAATACATTTAGATGATGAGAAAAAAGCACAGGATTTTTACGAGAAAATTATTTTTGATTATTCTAATAGTACTTTTGCAGTAGAAGCAAGAAAACGATATAGAACACTTAGAGGCGATTTTCAATAAGAATTTCTAATATTACCAATAAAAAAGCTGAATACTATTCGATTAGTATTCAGCTTTTTTTATTAGTAATTTTTAGAATTACGCTCTCACTGCATAAAGCATAGAAGAAGAAGAAGACATTAATTGATTAGTCATATTTTTGACTTTAATTTTTCTAAATCGGCTAGTACTTTTAGTTGCAACTCTACAAAAATACTGAGCAGGTAATTTTACTCTTTCATGATAGAATTTTTGACCATTCACATGAATTCGTCTTTGCTTAATTCTAATTTTGGTTGCCTCTACAGGCATATTTTTAATACCTTCGAGCTTGTTTGCCGCTTCTTTAGTGACCCAAGCATCAATTAAATTTCTTGTCGGATTTGACGAACACATTATTCTAGTCCATTCATCGGTAGAAAAATATTGTTCGTAAGTATGTAAAGGAATTGGACGCATCGTTTCTACATCAATTCCGATCGCTTCTTTTTCTGATACACCGACTAGGATAATATTCTTATTGTAAGCAAAATTGAAATGAATATGGTTTTCAAAATAAGGCTTACCCATTGTCGTATATTTCATAACAGGCATTGAACCATAATCATAACCCATTGCTGTTAATCTTTGGAAAAGCAACATCCGACCAATAATAGTTTGTTCTGGATGTTTTTTTGTATGAAGATTTTTTTGCCAACTTACTGGTAAGAGATATTCTCCCCAATGTGCAATAGCAGTTAATTCTTCACAAGCATTATATATCACATAGTCTATATTCATAGTAAGTGTTTAAAATATACAATCCACTACGATTTCAAGTTTAAAGGTGACAAAAGTGAGGCAATTATTAAAAAGTTGTACTCCTAACTATTTTCTTAGTTTTAGTTTTCGTGACAATCATTTTTTTATGTTTTTTAATTTAAAAATAATATTTTTTTGTTTTAAATCAATTTGTTGCCTTTTTTTTATGTTTAAAGTGTTGATTTGTAGATTAATATAAAATTATAGGATTAACTCCTGAAACCAATAAATTATTGAAGTATTTTTAAAAACTTTTTTCTGTGACAAATGGTTTTAACACTTTTTAACATAATTATCATTTTTTTATGTTTTTTTTAAGAATAAAAAAAGAGTACATGCTTTAATGAACTAGCGAAAAATGAAAATTTTTAACTTAAAAGATAACACTTCAATATCGTTTTCTTGATTGATATCTATAAAAAAATATGCCAGTTTTCTTTAACTTACAGATATTATAAAGAATATCTGCATTATTTTTTCATAGAAAACATCCTTAAAATGAGAAATATCATTATATTTTTTTTGTTACTCTTTACTTCTTCTATGTCGTTCGGACAGGCACAAGGCAATAGCCGTCATTCGAATGATAATAACGCTTATCGCCGAAATCCTCAAACACAAAAATGGGAAAAAGTACCCGTTACCAAACCTGCAAGTGCTGTTAGAAATAACAATCAAAGCGTTTCATTAAACCTAAAAATACTACTTAATCAAGAGGCGGATACTTATGTAGCTATCTTTCATTTGTCGCAAGTCGGTGCTAGAGCTGGGCAAGCAGATTCTTTAATGAATGATAGAATTAATGGTTTTAAATCGAAATTGGCACAATTAGGTATTTCCGATGAAGCTATTTTCATGGATGTATTGAGTTTTGTTCCAGTTTATGAATATCAAGTTCAGCGGAAGCTTTTTAGTAAAAAATACTTAGAAATACCGAAAGGGTTTGAGTTGAAAAAGAACATTCACATTAAATTTAAAAATGAAAAAGTATTAGATCGCATCATGACTGCCGCTGCTCAGAATGAAATTTATGATTTTGTTCGCCTCAATTATTTTGTAGAAGATGTAGAAGGTGCGTACAAAAAAATGAGAGCCAAAGCCCTTGAATTAATCAAAGGCAGAGAGACGTATTATCGACAACTTGGTGTTGAATTAGATACATTATATAGAACAATCTCGGAAGGACATTCTTTGGCTTATCCTTATGAAAGTTATTCTAGTTATGAAGCTTATACTAGCAATAATTTATTAAATGATGTGAAAGCTGGAAAAGTAAGGAAAGCAAACAAAGCTACGACAGTTTATTATAAACCAATGGATTATCGAGCATTTGACGCGGTGATTAATCCTGTTATTTTTAAGCCAGTAGTTCAATTTAGTTATAATTTGCATGTGAATTATGAGCGAAATAAATCGAAAAGTAATCCAAATCGATATAAGGTGAAAAAGCAGATAGAAAAACAATTTTATTTGATTAAGCCTGACGGCAATTTGCAATTATTGGACGTGAATAGGCAGTAAGCTAAAAACGCGTTATTCAAAACTAAAAAACAGTATTTTAATCCTTATACTTGTGAATAGATAGCATGATGTAATTACTATCTCAATATTCAACAGTATGAAAAAAATCAATCCAAACTTTAATACCTTAAATAAAGACAATTTGCTTAATTATTTTTTAGGCAAATTGTCTTTTCGTTTTTTTAAATTGAATATATCGCACTATTTGCCTTTATTATTAACGCTTTTTCTATTTCACTCTTGCACTTCTACTATGACAGACACATTCCCAAACTATACAGGCAATGATTTAGGTTTAACCTATTCTCCCGAACAATCAACTTTCAAAGTTTGGTCGCCTACGGCTGATTTTATGACATTGCACATTCATAATGCGAATGATGGGGATATTGATGAAAATTTAATTCCTGAGTCAACTCATCCAATGGAAAAAGATGAAAATGGTGTTTTTGTGGTCACATTAGAAGGTGATTTGGAAGGTCAATTTTATACTTTTCAAATTCAAAAAGATGGAAAAATGCTTGCTCCAGTTCCCGATCCTTATGCGATTGCAACGGGTGTGAATGGGCATCGAGCGATGGTTGTCGATCTGAAAAAGACAAATCCGATTGGCTGGGAAAATGACCAAAAACCGCCATTGAAAAATCCAACGGATATTATTATTTACGAATTGCACGTTCGGGATTTATCTTCTCATCCTAATTCAAATATTCAAAACAGCGGCTTATTTTTAGGCTTGACTGAAACAGGAACAAAATCTGCGGATGGACATGCCACAGGTATTGATCATATCAAGGAATTAGGTGCAACACATATTCATCTTTTACCTGTTTATGATTTCTCACCCAACTCTATTGATGAAAAAAATCCGACTGAGCGCTTTAATTGGGGCTATGATCCTCAAAATTATAATGTTCCTGAAGGTGCTTATTCTAGTAATCCTTATGATGGTCGAGTGAGAATTAAGGAATTTAAACAAATGGTTAAAACATTACACGACAATGATTTACGTGTCATTATGGATGTAGTTTATAATCATACAGGCGAAACAGAAAAATCAAACTTTAATCAATTAATGCCTGATTATTATTATCGTAAAAATGAAGATGGTTCGTTTTCTAATGCGTCGGGCTGTGGCAATGAAACCGCTTCCGAGCAATTTATGGTTAGAAAATTCATGGTTGAATCCTTGACCTATTGGGCAAAAGAATATCACATTGATGGTTTTCGAGTGGACTTAATGGGCATTCATGACATTGAAACGATGAATATTATTTCCGAAGAATTACACAAAATTGATCCAACTATTTTTATTTATGGAGAAGGTTGGACGGCAGGTGATAGCCCTTTACCGCTTGAAAAACGCGCAGTAAAAGCTCATGGAAAACAACTTAAAAACATAGCTGTTTTTAGTGATGATTTGCGAGATGGTTTGAAAGGTAGTGTTTTTAATCATGAAGAAAAAGGTTTTGTAAGTGGCAAAAAGGGAATGGAAGAAAGCATCAAGTTTGGTGTAGTTGCTTCAACGGATCATCCTCAAGTTGATTATAAAGCCGTCAATTATTCAGATACTTCTTGGTCGTCTTCGCCTAGTCAAACGATTTCTTATGTTTCTTGCCACGATAATCACACGCTTTTTGATCGCCTTCAAATTTCTAATAAAAAAGACGATGAAACTACGCGTTTGAAAATGCATCGCCTCGCCAATTCTATTGTCTTGACTTCTCAGGGGGTTCCGTTTTTGCATGCTGGAACAGAGTTAGCTCGTACCAAACAAGGGGTTGAAAATTCATATCAACATCCAGATTCAATTAATCAAATTGATTGGTCAAGAAAAACGGATTATTACGATCATTTCAAATATTATCAAAAATTAGTTGATTTGCGAAAAGCACATCCAGCATTTAGAATGCCAACGACCAAAATGATACAAAAGCATTTGCGCTTTTTTGAGAACCTGCCAGAAGGCGTAGTAGCTTATCAAATTTCAGATTATGCGAATGGAGATACGTGGAAAAATATCATTGTGATTTATAATGGAAATCCTGAAACAGTTAATTTAAATCTGGCAAATGGTAAATGGCAAATTCAATGGTTGGGTGAAAAAAGTAACATGACAAAACGTATTTCTAGTACGGATGGTCACAATATAAAAGTAGAAGAGATTAGTTGTTATATTTTGTTTCAAAATTAAAAAACTATAAAAAGCTTTAAACTTCCTATTTTATACGAACAAAATTTCATTTAAAGTATTTTAATAATATTAATATTTGCTTTAAATGAAATTTTTTTGTCAAAACAGAATAAAAATGGATATTAAGTACTCTTAATATTCAAATAGAATAGTTCTTTAGTGTAAAAAATTCTATTTTTGCAAGTACAAACAATAATCATTTATACATAATTTATATTCAAATCTAAATATCTATATATATGGATCATCTCAAGCGAAAATTTCAAGAAAAAGCATTGGCTCAATTCAAAGCAACTAGAGCAATGCTTAAAGAACATGGTGGCGAGAAAGTTGGAGAAGTTAGTATTAGTCAGATCTTTGGAGGCGCACGAGGCGTTAAGACAATGGTTTGGGATACTTCACAATTAGATGCTACTGAAGGTATTCGTTTTAGAGGTTATTCTATTCCACAATTAAAAGAATTACTTCCTAAAGCACCAGGAGGAAAAGAGCCTTTGCCAGAAGGTTTGTTTCATTTGATGTTGATTGGTGAAATTCCAACTCAAGAAGAGGTTAGTTTTATTACTGCTGAATGGAAACGCCGAGCAGATGTACCAGCTACAACATTCAAAGTATTGGATAGCCTTCCTAAGACAACTCATCCGATGATTCAATTTATCATCGCGGTTAACTCTATGTCTGATGGCAGTGTCTTTTCTACACGTTATGCAGAAGGGATGAGAAAATCGGATTATTGGGATGCTACTTATGAAGATACGATGAACTTAATCGCGCGTCTGCCAATAGTTGCTGCTTATATTTTCCGTCGTTCTTTCTTCGATGGCGATCATATCGCAGCAGATCCTAGTTTAGATTGGGCAGCGAACTTTGCTCATATGCTAGGTGTTTCGGATGATGACGGTTTCAAAAGCTTAATGCGTTTATATTTGACTATTCATGCGGATCATGAAGGTGGAAATGCTTCTGCACATACGGCACATTTAGTTGGTTCTACATTGAGTGATGCTTATCTTTCATTGGCTGGCGGATTAAACTCATTGGCTGGACCTTTACATGGATTAGCAAATCAAGAAGTAATTAAGTGGATTTTTGAAATGGTTGAAACCATTGGATCTGATGAGCCAACCGCAGCACAAATTGCTGATTACGTTCAAAAAACATTAGACGAAGGAAAAGTAATTCCAGGGTATGGACACGCAGTATTACGTCAACCAGATCCTCGTTTTACAGCACAACGCCTATTTGCTGAGGAGTATATTCCTGAAGGCAAAATGGTTAATGTTGTTTGGAAAGGTTTTGAAGTTATTCCAGATATCCTTAAAGGTTTGGGGAAAGTGAAAAATCCTTGGCCGAATGTAGATGCGCACTCTGGAGCTATTTTGGTACACTATGGAATGGATCAATTTAGTTTCTATACTGTATTGTTTGGTGTTTCTCGTGCAACAGGAATTTTAGCACAGATGTGCTGGTCTCGTGCAATGGGCTTTCCTTTGGAGCGCCCAAAATCAGTTACAACAGAGTGGGTTCACGATTTCTTATCTAAAAAAGGGTAATTAATTGATAGTTGATAATGGAGAATTGATAATGCCTAAGTTAGCGTATTATTGATGCCTAGTTAAAAAAGATTTATCTAACTTTCGAGTTGGATAAATCTTTTTTATTACTTGTTAGAAATATGCTAACTCATTCATTATCAATTGTCAATTTTCCATTATCAATTAATTAAAATGATTTTACTTATAGAAACATCGACGGATATTTGTTCAGTGGGTATTGCGGAAGAAGGGAAAATATTAGTAGAAAAAACTAGCTCAGAAAAATATTCTCATGCTAGTCGCCTTACTTTATTTATTGAAGCAGCTTGCCAATCAATTGATATTACTTTACAGGATCTTAAAGCTGTAGCAGTCAGTATTGGACCTGGTTCTTATACTGGACTGCGGATAGGCTTGTCAACCGCAAAAGGTACTTGTTATGCCTTGGGTATTCCTTTAATTGCTGTTGATACGCTGAAAGGTTTGGCTTGTAAAGGTATGCAAATAGAACCAAACGCTTCGTATTTTATTCCAATGATTGACGCTCGACGAATGGAAGTTTATACCGTTCTATACGATCAAGCTTGGGAAGAACTAGTACCTAATCAAGCAATGATATTGGATGAGAAAAGTTTTTCTGAATTTTTAAATTCAGGAAAAACGATAGTATTTTTAGGAAATGGTGCAGAGAAATGTAAAAGCCTTTTTGAGAAGGCAAACACTATTTTCTTGAATGAATTATGTGCTGCTAGTAATTTAGCTGAATTAGCTCATCAAAAATTTGTTCAGCAAGATTTTGCAGATTTGGCTTATATAGAACCAAATTATTTCAAGCCACCCAATATTACCAAACCTAGGAAATTATTATAAATCAAAAATAACAGATTAGACAATCAAGAATCAAAAAGAGCCATTTCTTATATAAGAAAATGGCTCTTTTTATTGTTTACCAAAAGTAAATACTACTGTAATCTAAAACGAATAGGCATAGTATATTTTACTTTTACAGGCTGCCTTCTTTGGTCACCTGGCTTCCATTTTTGTGGCATATTATTCATCATATTAACCACTCGAACAGCTTCTTCTCCACATCCACCTCCGATGTCTTTCACTAATTCTACATCTTTAACAGAACCGTCTTTATCTACAACGAACATTACAACTACTGGTCCTTGAATACCATTTTCTTTGGCAATCGCAGGGTATTTGATGTTTTTGTACATGAACTTCAACATGTTAGTCTCCGTACATTTTTTACGTTCCTTTTCTGTTGGTAAATCTTCACAACCAGGAAATACAGGCATATTCTCTACACGAGTGAATATTTCTTCAATGATTTCTTCTTCTGGCTCTTCTTCTACAATCTCAGGAGCTTCAACAACCTCTTCAACTGTTTCTTCAACAGGATCTACATCAACGATTTCTTCTTCGTCAAATTCTTGACTTTCGAATTCGATGTCTTCTTCCACTTCTTCATCAGGAACTTCTTCAATTACTGGTGGTGGTGGTGGTGGTGGCGGTGGTGGTGGTGGTGCAGTACGAGGAATCTCTTGCTCGATATCATCGATACTTTCCATTACCAACAAATCTTCGTCGATTATTTTCTCAAACTTAGTATAGCTAAAAAGCAATACTGTCAATGCTACTGAACATGCTAGTCCAAATAGCCAGTTAGTTGTGCTATATCCAAAAGCATTCGCTTCATTATGCTTTTTAACTTTTGCACCTGCGCCACTTTTGCTCATGGCTAGTTTAGGAGCATTGCTATTAAAATAACCTCTCATCAGGAAAATAATCCCAATAGTTAGTCCAGCAAGTACCAATAAACCATAGCCGATTCCGGCTCCTGTTAATGCCATAACTTACATTTTTACTCGGTTCAACAATAAAATTTTAATAATATTTTTATCTAAATAATCTCTAGTGAATTAATCTTAATTGTTAATAAGTGCTGCGTATTCGTCAGCAGATAATAGATCATCTAATTCACTCAGATCACTAATTTTTATTTTTACTAACCATCCTTTTTCATAAGGATCCTCATTGAGGATTTCAGGCTGATCATCTAAGATTTCATTAATTTCTGTTATTGTTCCTGATATTGGAGCAATAATATCTGATACAGATTTAACAGATTCTACTGACCCAAATTGATCTCCTTTTGTAATTGAATCATCTACTTCTCCGTCAACCTCAACAAATACTAGATCTCCAAGTTCTGATTGAGCATGATCACTAATACCAATTGTAGCATGATCACCTTCAATACTAACCCATTCATGATCTTCTGAATATTTTAATCCTGTTGGAATATTACTCATCGTATTTTTAATTTAATTTTGGTTAAAAAAAACAAATTTTACCCTGTTTTTTATACTTTGTCCCAAAAGTAAACTTTTTTTATATAAATATAACGAGAGAATGTATCATTTTTTGTTTTGTAATATGTAAGTGATTAATTCTGTGTTAAAATTTTCACATAAAACATGAAAAAAGCGTGATAACTTCATTTCTTGGGGTTATTTTTCTGTTTTTAGAAGCCTACATTTAAGTAGATGTTAATTTTTTGTTTTTTGGTGTATGGTTATTTTATTTTTTTTAAAAAAAACTTAAAAAGTTCTTTCTCTTCTGTTTTTAGAAGCCTACATTTAAGTAGATGTTAACTTTTTATTTTTTGGTGTATGATTATTTTATTTTTTTAAAAAAACTTAAAAAGTTCTTTCTCTTCTGTTTTTTGAAACCTACATTTAAGTAGATGTTAACTTTTTATTTTTTGGTGTGTCTTATTAAAAAAAACAGGCATTATTTGGTTCTTTATGATTTTATGTGATGATTAATAATATCTTTTTTATTCTAAGCTTTTAACCTCCCCTAACCCCTCCAAAGGAGGGGAATCTAGCCAGTTGCTCCCCTCCTTTGGAGGGGCTGGGGGAGGTTAAAAACTTAGAGAATTAATCTTTTTAAAATCGACCACATAAAATCATAAAGAACCCATTATTTCAACTATATATATACAGATTTCTTCTTCAAAATCCTCTTCTTCTTGAATTGGAGCAACTACTTTTTTTATTTTCTCTATAAAATCTTCTGCATTAAAATCGATTTCTTCGTCCAAATATTGATCGAAGTTTTCCGTTTCTTCTATTTCTACTGGAAGAGGTGGAGGCGAAGGAATAATCTGATTATCGAAATGATTCTTTTCATGAAAAGAAATCACACTATTCTCATTGAATTCGACTGCTTCTATAATCGCTTCATTTGGAACAACCTCTATTTTTATAGGCGGTGGCAATGGAGGAGGAGGTACTGACGGATAACCAAAATGAAGGGAATCTAATTCGCATGAATAATCTATTAATAAATCTGGATCTATAACAGGCTCGTACTTTACCCAACTAAACACCAAAATCACGCAGCTTAAAGAATAGATCAAACCCACTCGAAAAAAATCCTTTCTAAATTGAAAGACATTGACTTCGGAGTATTTTTTAATTTTTATTGATGGGATTTTTTCCTCGTTTTTTGCCAGAAGAGCGGTTGTTCGTTCGGCAAGTTTGACTTTAATAGCGAAAATAAGCCCGATTAAAGCTATTACTCCGAATAGAAAATAAACCAATATTTGATTTTCAGTAAAAGTCATTTGGAGGACTGTTTTAATGATTGAAGGTTATTTTTACCCCATTTGAAAAGGGAAATTAGTCTTATCTCTTACCTGCACAGATGTAAGAACCTCTTAAAATGGTGTAAATGACTTTTATTTTTTAATGAAAAAAATCGGATAAGGAGGAAAAAATCACATAATGACCTAATTTTTAATAGGTTATCAAATTCTTAATCAAAAAAAAACAAGTTTTTTCGTTTTTAAAAAATCTAATCATTTCCTTTGCACAAATTTTTATTAACAGCATTAGTCATTAGGTTATGAAAAAACTAAAAGAAAACTTGATTGAGCTTATTTCGGATAGACTAGGTGTAGAAGAAAAGGAAGTGACACTTCAAGCTAGTTTTACCAATGATCTTGGAGCTGATTCACTGGATACAGTAGAGCTAATTATGGCTTTTGAACAAGTATTTGAATTGGAAATTCCTGATATGGATGCTGAGAAATTGCCAACAGTAGGAGCTGCATTGAATTATCTAACAGAAAAACTAAAAGAGAAATCGACTAAGAATTAGTTCTTTTAATTGATTGAAAAAATCTTTAATTAGTTTTATCAAAGATAAATGAAAACTATTTTTGGCAAAAAAGTATTCAAAGGTTGAAAAATCGAAATACTTTTTATCTTTGATGTATGATTTAATATAAAAATTGATTTGCTTTTATTAAATAGGATCATTTTTTAACGTTACTATAAGACCTCAAAGAAAACATTTCATTTAAAAAAATGGTTAATTTTACATTAATACCTAATATAATCGTTTTATCATCAATGGTTTAAATAACCTATAAATATTTACGGTATGTTGAAAAGAGTAGTTGTTACAGGAATAGGCGCTATTACGCCAATTGGTAATAATATTGCAGAATATTGGGCGGGTTTATCTAATGGTGTGAGTGGTGCTGGGCCAATCACTTTATTTGATAGCACAGAATTTAAAACGCAATTTGCTTGTGAAGTAAAGAATTTTGATGCTACTCAGTTCATGCCGAAAAAGGAGGTACGCCGCTCAGATAGATTTGCGCTTTTGGGTATGCTAACCCGAGATCAAGCCCTCGAAGATGCGGGTTTAGATTCATCAAAATTGGATTTGGATCGCGTGGGTGTAATTTGGGGAGCAGGTATTGGCGGATTGCAGTCTTTAGAAAGTGAGGTTACTGCAAATAGTAAAGGAGGAAGACCTAGATATAGCCCTTTTTTAATTCCTAAAATGATTATTGATATTGTTTCTGGTCATATTTCTATTAAATATGGTTATCGAGGCATTAATTATTCTACAGTTTCGGCTTGTGCTACTTCGACGCATGCAATTATCAATGCGACGGATTATATTCGTTTAGGCAAAGCAGATGTTATTGTAACAGGCGGATCAGAAGCAACTATTACTAAAGTCGGTATTGGTGGTTTTAATTCAATGAGAGCGCTTTCTGTTCGTAATGATGATCCTGCAACGGCTTCTCGTCCTTTTGATTTAAATAGAGATGGCTTCGTGATGGGCGAAGGTGGAGGCGGTTTGGTATTGGAAGAATATGAACATGCTAAAGCTCGTGGTGCTAAAATTTATGGTGAAGTAGTTGGAACAGGTATGACAGCAGACGCGCATCATATTACGGCTCCTCATCCTGAAGGCATTGGCGCAGCAAACGTGATGAAATTGGCACTAAAAGAAGCTAAAATGAATCCAGAAGATATTGATTATGTCAATGTTCATGGTACTTCTACTCCTTTGGGTGATGTTGCAGAATTGCAAGGTATTCAAAAAGTATTTGGTGAAGCAGCTTATGGTTTAAATATTAGTTCGACGAAATCAATGACTGGGCATTTGTTAGGTGCAGCAGGTGCAGTGGAAACAATTGCAGGTATTCTGGCAATGAAACATGGTGTTGTACCTCCGACAATCAATCATTTTACGGATGATCCAAATATTGATTCAAGGTTGAATTTAACTTACAATACAGCTCAAGAGAAAAAAGTAAAAGCAATATTATCCAATACTTTTGGATTTGGTGGGCATAATGCTTCGGTTATTGTAAAAGCAATATAAGTAGAGTTATCTATTAATTTTTATAAAAGAAGGGTCGAACATTTCGTGAATGTTCGACCCTTCTTTTATATGGTTCATTGACAATTTTTGCCCTTTATTCCAATGTGGGCTTGCTCCATTGATCTAACTCTTTGAAAAACAACGGGGCAGGCGAGCGTTG
>CAKZLL010000025.1 GCA_937125475.1 uncultured Saprospiraceae bacterium
CATGCTGGAAATTTTTAATTCTAATTAATGGAATATCCAATTTTAATAAAAAAAAAGAAGAAAAGCTCATTAGATCTAAGAATTTAACAGTTAAATGATAGCTAAGGTCTTGAAAGTGTCTTTGATATATCTTATCGGTCAAGAACCGATCATTAGCTTTTATTAAAAAAATTAGTTTTTTTAACAATGATTTTACAGTTTTTTTTGAGCAATCAAAGTTACGGCATAAGTTTTGAGCGTTCTTTTATTTAATAATAATTTGAATATATAAAACCCCTAAAACGGTAGGATTTAAGTATAAAGATCAAAAAAATGTTAAAGTTGAAGTAATAAAATATTGATTAACAATTTTTTACGCATAAAATCATTTTAAATTTTATTATTATTAATTTTTAATATAAACGATTACCACAAAATAAGTTAAAGTAAACTTACTATGAGATTAATTACAATTCTAGCTGCTTTCCTGATTTTAAGCGTTCAGACATTCGCAGGAGGCATTAAATTTCACAAAGGCACTTGGAAAGAAGCACTTGCCGAAGCTAAAGCACAAGACAAACTCATTTTTATGGATTGTTTCACCACTTGGTGCGGCCCTTGCAAAATGATGGCGCGTGATGTATTCCCACAAGAATCTGTTGGTGCATATTTTAATAAAAATTTTATTAATGTAAAAATGGACATGGAAAAAGGCGAAGGTAAAATACTCGCTCGACAGTACAGTGTTCGTGCTTATCCGACGTTGTTGTTTATTGATGGTGATGGGAAAATGGTGCATAGCGATCGAGGTGCAAAACCTGCTGGTCCTTTCTTAGGACTAGGAAAAGCAGCGATGAAGAAATTTGATAAAAGTATCGAATACGCTAAAGAATATAAAGATGGAAAGAAAGATGCTGATTTCTTGAAAAAATATGCTTACGCGCTTCGCCGTTCTAGCAAGCCTTATGGAAAAATTACTAATGAATATCTTCAAACACAAAAAAAACTTACAACACCTGAGAATTTAAAAGTGATTTTTGATTTGACGGAATCGGTTGACTCACGCATTTTTGGTTTAATGACTAAACATAAAAAGGCTATTATTCAATTGGATGATATTTCTGTAAGTGATTATGAGGATAAAGTAGTTGAAGCAGCATTAACGACTGTCAAGAAAGGAGTTGAGTACAAAACGGCAAGTTTACTAAAAGACGCTAAAAAAGCAGTTAAAAAACATGCTAAAGGAGAATATAAATCATTTTCACTAAAAGCAGATATGACTTATTATGCGGGTGTAAAAAATGAAAAGAAATTCATTAAAGCTACGAATAAGTATGTTAAGAAATTTGCTAAAAATAATGCTAAAAAATTAAATCAAGCAGCAGCAAATGCTTTGATTGTTTGCAAAAATCCTAAATCTTTCAAAAAGGCCGAAAAATGGGCAGCAAAAGCAGTTGAAAACGGAGGAGAAGCAGCTTATTATTTGACATATGCTCAAATTTTAGAGCGATTAAATAAGAATAATGCAGCATTAAAAGCAGCAAAAGCAGGCAAAAAGTTAGCAAGGGAGAACAGAAAGCCAGTAGGGCGTTTTGAAACACTCATCAACAAGTTAAAAAAGAAGGTATAAATTATAATAGGATTAGAGAACAAATGGTTTTCTAATCCTATTAGACTTGTATATATATATTATTATTGGAATAATTAGCCATAATAAAACACTATCAATACTTACTTATAAAACGATTAAATATGAAAAATCTTGGACTTTTATTACTTCTCGTATTTTCGTTGAATATCGCTATGGCGCAGCAGGGTGTTCAATTTATAGAAGATAAATCATGGGAAGAAGTACTCGCAGTAGCTAAAAAAGAAAACAAAGTTGTGTTTTTAGATGCTTATACTACTTGGTGTGGACCTTGTAAAAAAATGAGCAGAGATATTTTTCCTTTATCTTCTGTATCCGATACTTATAATTCAACATTCATCAACGTCAAGATGGATATGGAAAAAGGAGATGGAATAAAAGTAGCGCGTCGTTATGGTATTCGAGTTTTTCCAACCTTACTTTATGTCAATAGTGAAGGCGAAGTATTGCATCGAATAGCTGGATTTCAAAACGAAAAACAATTGTTAACTTTGGCAAAAGATGCGATTGATCCAATGCGTCAATTAGCAGGGTTAAAGAGAAAGTATAATGCTGGAGTAAGAAACGAAAGTTTCTTATATACTTATGCTTATGCTTGTAAAAATGCGCTTGAAAACCGCACTTATTATACAATTGCAAATGAATACTTAAATACTCAAAAGGATTGGTCATCTAAGAAAAATATGAAATTCATTTTGGATTTTGTGACTCGTACTGATGCAAAAATGTTTGATTATTTATTAGATAATAGAACTGCTTTTGAAACTTCTTTTGGTAAAACCCCCATTAATCGAACCGTTGAGAGATTAGTAAGTACTCGTATTGATCAGTTATTGAGTTTTAAGGATGGCGAGACCGATAAGATTTTTGAAGAAGCTAAAGTTATTTTTTCAAAAGTATATCCTGATAGAGCAAAAGGATTGACGGCAAGTTTTAAAATGACTTACCACAGAAATGGAGGTGACCGTAAAAACTTTGCATTAGCAGCAATTGAGTATGTTGATTATATGCCAACACTTTCCGCAGACGAATTAAGTGATATTGCTTGGACTTTTTATCGAGTAATCGAAGATAAAAAGCAATTAAAATTGGCTTTGAAATGGAGTAGAAAAGCCTTGAAAATGCAAAAAGAAATTACTCATTATGATACAGTTGCTTCTTTGTATTATAAATTAGGTAAAAAGAGAAAGGCTAGAAAATATGCTAAGAAAGGAATTAAATTCGCCAAATCTAAGAATGAGGCACATGATAATTTAAGCGAATTATTGGAGTTAACGAAATAAAATGGATTGTTCCAATTGCAAAACGGCTAGTATTAATTGATATATTATTATCAATTAATGCTAGCCGTTTTGCATTGTTGTTTGTTGTAATGACTAAATTTATATGTATTTCAATTGAGTATGGATGTATAAACCCAAAAGAAAGGTTTTATATACGTCGTCTTTTTTATTTATTAGCCAATTGCCCACAAGCTGCATCTATATCTTTTCCTCGGCTTTTGCGAACCGTCACAGCTATTCGATGTTTGCGGAGATACATTGCAAAATCATCAATTTTGTGAGCGGCTGATTTCAAGAATGGAAGCCCATCAATTGGATTATATTCAATAATATTGATTTTGACAGGGACACGTTTACAAATTTCTACCAATTTTTTAGCATCACTAATATTATCATTAAAATTCTGAAAAGTAATATATTCAAAAGTGATGCGATTTTTAGTTTTTTGATAAAAATAACTTAATGCCTCGGTCAATTTTTCTAAATTATTACTCTCATTAATTGGCATGATTTCATTGCGTTTCTCATCATCAGCAGCATGAAGAGAGATCGCAAGATTGAATTTTACTTCGTCATCCGCTAATTTTTTGATCATTTTGGAAATGCCTGCTGTACTGACAGTAATTCGCCTAGGAGCCATATTTAGGCCTTCGGGTGAAGTGATTTTTTCAATACTTTCCATCACATTTCGATATGATAAAAGCGGCTCGCCCATGCCCATATAAACAATATTTGTCAAAGGATGCCCAAACTTTTCGAGTGATTGTTGATTGACCATTACAACTTGATCATAAATTTCACTAGCATCAAGATTTCGTTGAAGTTTCATTTGACCCGTAGCGCAAAACTTACAAGTCAAGCTACAACCTACCTGCGAAGAAACACAAACTGTAAAGCGTTCATCCTGAGGAACAGGAATTAAAACGGCTTCAATCAAATGTCCATCATGGAGTTTAAAACGTG